>JANWIZ010000046.1 GCA_025449635.1 Patescibacteria group bacterium | reverse complement strand
TATCGGTCAATATAAGGTAGTGACAGTTGAGAGAATTAGAAAAGCAGTACAGGAAAAAAACTAGGACGTCGTCAAGTCTTTTTGAGAAATCAAAAAAACTTCATGTAAACGGAGTTAGTCACAATATCAGATTTTTTGAGCCATACCCATTTGTCACCAAGTCTGCAAGGGGGAAATTTCTCATTGATGTCGATTCCAACAAGTACACGGATTTCTGGATGGGCCACTGGAGCCTCATTTTGGGACACGTTGCAAAAGAAATTTTGGCGCAGGTAAAACAACAGGCATCGGAAGGATGGATGCACGGAGTGGTAAACAAAAACACGATCGAACTATCAGAAATGATTTCAAAGGCAGTCCCGGTAGCGCAGAAAATCCGCTATGCGACAACTGGAACCGAAGCTACAATGTATGCAGTGAGACTTGCGCGCGCAGTGACAGGCAAAAAAATAATTGCAAAAATCGACGGCGGGTGGCATGGGTACACGACTGATCTTCTAAAAAACGTCAACTGGCCGTTTAACGAGCCTGAAAGCAAAGGCCTTACCGACGAAGAACACATCATATCACTCCCATACAACAACTTGGAAAAGTCGCTAGAGATCCTACAGTCGGTAAAAAAAGAACTGGCAGGCATCATAGCAGAGCCAGTCCTAGGCGGGGGCGGATGCATACCGGCAACAAAAGAATATCTCAAAGGGCTGCAGGAATACACCAGAAAAGCAAACGCATTATTCATCCTAGACGAGATTGTCACGGGATTCAGATTCAGATACGGATGCCTGTATGACACCATGGGACTGGAGCCTGACATCGTAACACTTGGGAAAATTGTTGGCGGGGGCTTTCCAATTGGCGTGATTTGCGGAACAGATGAGATAATGAATTATGCAAACACGACAACTAATACAAAAACAAAAAGGGCGTACATTGGGGGCGGAACGTTTTCTGCAAACCCGATGACGATGAGGGCTGGAAAGGCAACACTTGACGTCTTGAAGAATGGAAAAAGCATCTACCCAAAACTTGACGGATTTGGAGAAAAAACAAGAAAGCAGTTATCTAAAATACTTGCAGGCAATGCGGTGGTGACCGGAAGGGGCTCCCTGTTCATGACGCACTTTACAAAAGAAGTTACAGAAATACAGAATGCCGAAGACGCTGCAAGATGCGACTTGAAACTATTGCGGCGATTCCATTTTGAAATGATTGTAAAGGACGGGATATTTTTCCTGCCAGGAAAGCTTGGCGCGTTTTCAAACGCCCATTCGGATTCGGACGTGAAGGCATTGGCCAGTTCGGCAGAAAGGTTCGTGCAGGGCCTGTAATGTCCTTTGAATGTCAAAACTGTTTATTTTAAATCATTAAATTGACATTAATGCAAAAGTAATCACACGATGATTTTTCACGACAAAAACCCTAACGAGTTAATGCGGCAGGCAGCATCGTTTTTGCAAAAAGACCAGCCAAAAAAAGCAATCGACGTATTCAACCAAATACTAAAGGCAGAGCCAAACCACAAAGAGGCGTTATTCAACAAGGGAACCACGCTGAATCAAATGCGCAAGTATCACGACGCCATAACCTGTTTTGAGAAAATACTGCAAAAAGAGCCAAACAACGAGATAGCCCTAAACAACAAGGCAATCGCACTTGCGGAGCTTGGAAATGCAGATGACGCGCTGGCAACATATGACAAGGCAATCAAGTCCAAATCAAACTATGCTCCAAGTCACTACAACCGCGGAGTGTTACTTGACAGACTGTTCCGCCACGAGGAGGCACTAGAGTCACTTGAAAACGCAATAAGAATAGACGCATCAAAACCAAACGCATTATTCTACAAGGGTGTGATTCTTGCAAAGCTCAAAAGACATGAGGAGGCGCTCAATTGTTTTTCCAGAGTTCACCAAAGCCACCCTGATCACATGGAGTCATACTTTCACAAGGGCCTTGAGCTTGCAGAAACAGGAAAGCATTCAGACGCAATAGCCATCTTTGAGAAAATCCTCGCATCTGGTGACAACATCAATGTCATTTACGCAAACGCCAGAAGCAAAGCTGCCACAGGCAAAATCGACGAGACAGTCAATTTACTAAAGCAGGCAATGAAAAAAGACTCCAAGACCATAAAGAACTGGGCAAGGGCAGAAAAGATTTTTCAAGCAGCAAACGACGAGCGCATTAACAAGATGATCAGATAGGGAAAAATAAAACGCAGTTAAACAAAAAACATGATAATTTCTGATCTAAGCAAGTGCCCACCCATACCCGGATCTGAGGGAACCAAAATAAAGCAAATATTCCACCCTCACAACACGATGCTCGGCATAGGATACAGCATATCACAGTGTACGGTAGAGCCAGGCAGGAGCTCAAAGCCCCACAAGCTAAAATCATCAGAGATTTACTTTGTCCTAAAAGGGCGCGGTGTTTTGCACATAGACGACGAGTCGTCAGACATTGCGGAGAATCAGGCAGCATACATTCCCCCATCATCACGACAGTTCATCGAAAACACCGGGAATGTAGATCTTGAATTCCTGTGCATTGTGGAGCCAGCTTGGAAACAAGAAGATGAGGTAATCGAATAAAATTCCAGTAATGAAGAGTTATTTTTAAAATCATTCCAGCCCACTTAAATATAAAAAACACATCGGGGAATGGTGCGCAGTTTAGATGAAATCATAGTAAACGCAATTATGCATACTGTAAAAAAAGAGATCAGCTCCAAAGATCTAGACGACATGGAACAGCAGCTGCAAAACTACGGCATGCACATGAATGAAATATTTTACAAGTTCCCAGAGATGAAAAAGTCATTGTCTCGCTTCACAGATGATCTTAAAGTCATTGAAGACGAGATACTCAAAGACTTTTTGATCATAGAGCATGACCCAACGACGCCGGAAATTTGGCTAGTAATTAAAAACAAGTACATGGCAGAACTGATTCTGAAAACTTTTGCAGACCAAGACAAAAAAGCAATCATGGATCTCATCAGAGACGAATCAGAAACGATTCCAAAGATTTTGGAGCGGTGCAAGATACCAAACACGTCAGGATACAGAAAGATGAACCAGTTGATTGACGAGAAAATGGTGACTGCTGCAGGCATGGCCGAAACATTTGAGGGAAAGCGGGCAATACTGTACAGGTCGGTGATTCAGAGGATCCAGATAACCATCAATGGAAACGAAATAAGCTCCAAGATATCGGTGGATCATGAAATGCTAAACTCTAGCGAGATAATACGCACAATCACGGAGCTCAATCATGGCAAGACAAAGCCGCTAGCTAACTAGCATATTTTTAAAACAGTTAAGCGTTGATCAAGTGTTGAATTCAACTGACGCATACCAAATTCTAAAGATAAGTCCAGGATCATCTTTTACCGAAATAAAATATGCGTACAGAAAGCTTGCACTAGAGTCACATCCAGATAAAAACACTGACGAAAAAGACGGAATGAGGTTCAAGAAGGCAACCGAAGCATATCACATGTTAAAAAAAGACAACAGGATGACAAATTCAAAGAACAAAGAAACTGCAAAATACACAGAGTCAAAAACAAAAAAAGAAAAAAACTTTACCAGGACAAATTGGGGCGCAACGCCAGGTGACAGCGCACCGGAGGAAGACTGGACAAGATACACAAAACAGACAGAGCAGTCGGATCCGTTCTTTTGGAAAAGCTACGTGGCAGAGTTTTGGAAAAACTATGAGGCAAAAAGCAACCAGACAAAAAAGCCATACGACTTTAAAATAATACAAGAGCCGGAGCCGGACTTGGCAGTCAACGTGGATCACAGCCTGTGCATAGGATGCTGCAGCTGCGAAATAATCGCACCCCAAGTCTTTGCAGTAGACAAACTCTCCAAGATGAATCCAAAGTCAAGTGTGATAAACCAAAAGGGCGCCAAGCCCGAGAAAATAATGGATGCCGCACAGACATGCCCAACTAAGGCAATAAGTGTAGAGGAAGAAGAAACCAAAAGGCGGCTATACCCGTACTAGTTTGACTTTATTTTTCGCAAGACACCATCAAACTCTTCATCTGAAAACTTGGGCCTCTTTGAAAACATGCTGTGAATCGGGCCTGCAGAGTCATCAGATTTGCGAGGGACCAGGTGCACATGAACGTGCGGTATTTCCTGTCCGCTTGCCTTTCCATTATGAACTGCCACCAGTGTAGAGCCGGTGATTTTATCCACCATCGAGACAACCCTATGGACCAGTCCAAACAAGTCCGCATTGTCATCAGGTGACATATCCTGGATTTTCTCATAGTGTTTTTTTGGAATTACCAGTGAGTGTCCAAGTGCCAACGGGAACGCGTCTAGAAATGCCAAGGAGTTTTGGGTTTCAATTATGGTCCTTGCCTTGATTTCCCCCTTTGCGATTTTACAAAATATGCAGTCCATAGATTAATTGTATCTGGTATCTGCCTTGCCATATTTTACGGTAATGTATTGGAGTGAAAAACTACGAAATACATTATATTGGATAACTCGATCAAGAAAACAGTTGACAATAAAAAACATCACAGTTTTAGGATCCGGAATAATGGGCCACGGTATTGCCCAGGTAAGTGCCATGTCAGGATACAATGTAGTATTACGTGACATCGAGCAGCAGTTCCTTGACAAGGCACTTGAAAAAATTAAGTGGAGTCTTGAAAAACTAGTATCAAAGGAAAAAATAACAAAATCACAGTCAGACGAGATTCTATCAAGAATAAAGACGCAGGTTGACCTCAAAGAGGCAGTCAAGTCAGCAGATTTGGTGATAGAGGCAGTTCCAGAAATAATGGACCTGAAAAAAAAGGTCTATTCAGAACTTGACAAAGTAGCTGGCAAAAATGTTATTTTTGCGTCAAACACAAGCACGCTTCCAATTACTGAAATTGCAGACATAGTAAGCAACCCAGAAAGATTCATCGGCATTCATTTTTTCAACCCTCCTCAATTAATGAAACTAGTCGAAGTGATACCAGGACAGAAGACTGCGCAAGAAATTCTCAATCAGACAGTGGAATATGTCAAATCGGTAAAAAAAGAACCAGTGATATGCAAAAAAGATGTTCCGGGATTTATCGTCAACCGCTTGTTCATTCCGCTAGTCCATGAGGCATGCTGGCTAAAGCAACGAGAAAACCTCAAAATGGAAGAAATTGATTCGGCAGTAAAATTCAAGATGGGATTTCCGATGGGAATTTTTGAGCTTGCAGACTTTACTGGCATGGATGTAATACACAAGGCGACAATTGAACTAGAGTTGCGCGACAAAAAAGTCATACTTCCCCATCCGGAAATAGAAAGATTATTCAATGAAAAAAAACTCGGACAGAAATCAGGCGAGGGGTTTTACAAGTATTCAGACGAGAAGTATGAGCGAGTCCAGCTAGACGAGAATCTGGCTCGGAGGTGCAACCCAATTCAGCTGGTTGCAAACATTTTGAATAACGCAGCATGGCTTGTAACAAACAAGGCAAGTGACATTGCAGAAATAGAAAAAGCGGCGCAGCTTGGGCTGGGGCTCAAAAAGCCACTCTTTGAGACAGCAAAGGAAATCGGAATCAAAAACATTGTAAGTGAGCTAAACGATCTTGCCAAAAAGCACGGTAAATTTTACGAGCCAGATCCGTTGCTTGTATCTATGCAATGATTTGGCCTAGAATGTAGGCGATGGCATCTTTTGGCGTCTCAACGCCAACTACTTTTACGTTTTGTCGATGATCAATGTATTTGTCAGAATATTGAGATGCAACACCACCAGAATTCTTCAGAGCCGCCATTGGTTTTTTGTGCATGTATGCAGCACACATCTCAGACAAGGTACCAGATCCACCGCCGATTATGATGACGCCGTCTGCAGACAAGGCATTTAGAAAATCTCTTGTCATGCCAAGTCCGCTTGGAATCACAACATCACAGTATTCATTTGCAAACGAGGGATCGTTTTGTGGAATTATTCCAATGGTGAGGCCTCCGGCATCGTGTGCTCCGTGGGATGCTGCTTTCATCACGCCGCCAAGACCGCCAGTTATCAGAACAGAGTCGGATCGTGCCACTTCTACCCCCACATCGTAGGCAATTTTCTCCAGTTCCGGGGTACAGCCGTTTTCATTATTTCCAATTACAAGAATTTGCCGCTTTTTTGCCATTTGGTCTTTTTTTGATCCCGGAGTCAAATATCTCTTTCAAAAACAGTAAGATCAATTCATCAAGAGTAAAGGATATAAAATTCGCATGATAATTCATTGCATGTCAAAACGCACAATGCCAGTATGTTTTACAGCAGAACAATATGCAAAAATCGAAAAGATTGCCAAAGAGCGAGGCATGGTTAATGCAAGCCAGGCAATTGAAAAGATGCTAAAAGAGATCTAACCGCATTTTTTTGTCCATATTTTGTTTTATTTTCAGCCTTCCATGATTACATTTTTTAAAGAATCAGTATGGCAGTAGACATGGGATTATTCAGTAAAAAGTCCGCAATCTGTACAGTTTGTAACAAGGAATCAAAACACAAGCACAAGCCAAAAAAAGAGTGGAATATGCAGTATCCGCTTTGTGCAGACTGTTACATGAACACAATGAGCCAGTATTATCATGGAACGTTCAAGCAAAAATGTGTAAAATGCGGAACTGAAAAAAAGATCACCGATCTGTGGGAGCCAAGGTGGCAGTGGGACATGGAGGGATTACTATGCAAATCATGCTTTGATTCAAAAGAAGTAGACTTTGACGCAAAAAAAGAATCGTGCAGCATTTGCGGCGCACAGATGAAGTTTTTTAGATACAACCCAAAGAGCGAGTGGAAGATAGAAGGCCAACTGTGCAGGAAATGTTGG
>JANWIZ010000045.1 GCA_025449635.1 Patescibacteria group bacterium | reverse complement strand
GATATGCTCGATACTGGTATTGATGTACCGGAAGTGATGAATCTTGCTTTTATGAAACCAGTCAATAGCCAGATAAAATTTTGGCAAATGATCGGCCGCGGCACACGGAATGATGAGGCCTGCAAAAGCAAACAATGGTTGCCTGGCTACAAAAAAGAGAATTTCCTTATTGTGGATTACTGGGAAAATTTTGAGCATTTCAATATGATGCCCAAAGATGACCAGGAAGGGCCGCAGCAAATACCAGTATTAGTTGGAATATTTAATACACGATTAGCAAAACTTGAAATATTAATTAGCCAACAAAGCGGCGACGATTTTATACGAACTGTGGCTGAAATACGCCACGATATTGCACGATTACCACTTGATTCATTTACCGTAAAACAACATCTGAAAGATATACGGGAAACTTTTGATGATGATTGGTGGAAATTGATAACGGTAAATAAAATTGAATTGCTGCGAATGAAGGTGGCGCCGCTTTTACGATTTGCGGCCACCGGTAGTTTGGCAGAAGCATTCTTTACTTCAAAAATGGAGCATATCGGTTTAAGATTGTTGCAGCAAAAAGATATAACCAGTGCAAGTACAAATATTAAAGAAGAAGTGGATCTGTTGCCAACGAATTTGCCGCAGGTGCAGCCTTTTTCCGGATTAATAAATGACATGATTGGGAATACCTGGTGGGAAGATATTACCGTGAAAAAACTGGATGATGCACGGAAAAAATTGGCCCCACTAATGAAATACAAAAGGGAACAACCACCATTGATTATTGAGTTGGGATTGGACGATGTAATTGAAAGCCGCAAATGGGTAATTGTAAACAAAGGCGGCCAAAAATTGATGGTAGAAGAGTATAAGGCAAAGGTTGAGGCGAAGGTTAAGGAATTAACCGATAAACACCCGACGATAAAAAAATTACTGAACAAAGAGCCGGTAACGCTGGATGATCTGATTGATTTGGAAAGAACGCTGGAAACCGAATTGCTGAGTGATGAAATAACACTGACCGAAGACAATATGCTGAAGGCATTTGGTGTACGAGTTGGTGCATTAACCGATTTTTTGAAATACGTTTTAAAACTGGAGCATTTACCGGATTTTACAGATGTGGTACGAAAAGCCTTTGATGCATTTATACTGGAGCACCATTATGATGCTAACCAAACACGATTTTTACGTACAGTGCAAACAGTATTTGTACAAAAACGCCGCCTGGAATATGGTGATTTGTACGAAGCGCCATTTACTAATTTTGGTTTGAATGCTGTTGAAAAATTATTCAGTGAAGAAGAAGTGGAGGAGATTTTGGAATTGACTAAAAGGTTAATTGCATAACTATTCAAAAATATTTCACATGAAAGATTTTTTTCAAAACATAGATTGGATATTCCTTTTACAAGTTCTGATTTTTATTTTAGCCGGGAAAGCTATTTCATCTTTATCGGCGGTTTTCAAACGATTTGAATATTCAAATGCACGAGGACAAACAGTCTTAAAAGAAACCTCAAATTGGATTGAGGACCAAATAGTCAAACAAACTATTTTATACAATGTAGCACTCACTATCTACGTGATTCTTCTATTGATCGGTGCTATGGGGATTGGTTTCAGTGTTTTTTTAGGAGTTGGAGAAATTTTGAAGATGCCAGGTTTAAAAAGTTCCTGGACAAACCTAATCTTTTTTATAGGAATGCTTTCCGCGGTCTTATATTCTCTTCCTTGGCTATTAAATATTATTGGTGACCCGAAGGCATTAACTGATTATGAAAAGGTAAAGAAATATTTAAAAATTCGAGAATCCCTTGACGTAACATTTCGACTGATCAGAGCCGATTTAAGACATGCATTCTTGGCGAACGCAAATTTGGCTGGTGTAAACCTTAATGGCTCAAATCTCTCTTGTGCGGATCTAAGAGTAGCTAATCTTAGCAATAGTCAATTAATGAATACGGATTTGGCGGCAGTCGATCTTCGTGAAGCAAACTTGAAGTATGCAAATCTTGAAAATGCAGACCTTTCGCTGGCATTCTTAAGTCGCGCAAACTTAACCAATACTAATTTTCAAAATGCAAATTTAAATAACGCAAATCTTGCAGGAGCAGATTTGTCTTATTCAGACCTAAGGAAAGCTAGACTTAACAATACTGATTTAACTGACGCAAACCTTACAGGTGCGAACCTTGAGGGAGCAGACTTAAGGAATTGTATTCTCGAAGGCGTTAAAGGGTTTCATCGAATTTTATAACAAATTAAGTTTGGAATAGATAAAAAAATATTTGTTATGTATCCAATAAGACTGAATTCAAAAAACAAAGGGATGAATTCATTTGATGAGTTCAAAAAAAATTTCATAGATATATGTCAAGAACATCAAATCGATGACAGAGCACTTTGCTTTGCATTTATTCTTTATAGAGAAAGAGACCCACAGATATATTCAGTTCTGGAAAACGATCACTTTTGGAATGCTTTAGATGAAATCTCCGGAAGTTACCTAACTGTTTTTAGTTTTATCAAAGAAGAAAATAGAAGACCGATTGAATATATGACTGGTATTAAAAGTAGACTTAGGCCAGCAGAAGCATCAGATACAATTTTGGAAAGGTATTTTTCATTTTCAGAGAAAGTACCATATCCATCAATTTTGTTTTTTCAGGTGGCGAACCAGGAGATAATGAGCCCATTCGTCATTCCGCTAAAGGAACAAGAAAAGGAAAAGGCTTTTTTGGAAATAAAAAGAATAATGGAAATAGTTGAAGAGACTTTAGTGAAGATAACAGATGAAAACAAAAAAAATCATAAGGAAATAATTGAACTTGTAAAAGGTTCAGTTAAAGCTGAACTTTCAATAAAAATTTTGCAGGGAAGAGTCAAAACAGTTGGAAATGTCATCAAGATGTTGAGTCCACTAAGACATTTTATTGGGTCTTTATAAAATGGCCATTAACTTAACTGTAAGAAATATCATTTGTTAAATAAAATTCTATGGGATCAAAATACCCTCAAGGATCAGTTTGGAGAAAGTGGGATTTGCATATTCACTCAGATGCATCTGATGGCAATGGCACCGCAATACAAATCGTACAAAAAGCCAAAGAAAAAGGTGTAGCAGTAATTGCTATAACAGATCATCATACTGCCAAAAACGTGGATGAGTTGAAGTCCGAAGGAGAAAAAGAAGGAATCGTTGTTATTTCTGGAATTGAATTTAGAACAGAGTATGGTCAAAAATCCGTTCATATGATAGGCCTGTTTCCAGATTATTATGGCAAAACGAAACTTGATTCAAAAGCCTTACATGAATTAATCCTAAGTCCATTGAATTTATCTGAAACTCAAATTATATCCAAAGGCAGAGGGAAAAAGCCCTTATCAACAGATGCTGAAGCATTTAAGGAAGGTATGTTCTTAGTTCAAGTCCCTTTTAAGGAAGCCGCAAATACTATTCATAGATATGGTGGACTAGTAGTTGTTCATGCAGGTTCCAAGAGTAATACTGTTGAGGATATGAAACATGTTGGTACTGGTGCAAAAAACTTACGTGAACTTTATGATTGTCTTGGTGTGGTTAAAGAGGAATTATTTAATGACGACTATATTGATATATGTGAAATCCGAAAGGAAAACGATAATGAACATTTTTATTGTTCAGAATTTAATAAACCTTCAATCATTGGCTCAGATGCCCATGATTATAATGAAATAGGAAGCAAAAGTGTTTGGATAAAGGCAGATCCAACATTTGAGGGGTTAAAGCAAATCAAATATGAGCCACAGCCATCTGTCAGAGTCTATATTGGAGATGTTCCTCCGGACAATAAAGATAAAAACAGAGTTATTTCTTCAATACAGATAAGCAATTCAAATGGATGGTTTGAAGATATTGAAGTACTATTAAATCCCGACTTATGCAGCATAATTGGACCAAAAGGATCTGGCAAGACAGCTTTTGCTGATATAATAGCATTGGCTGGTGGTGATATCGGCGATAAAATAAAAGACCGTAAAACATTTATTGGTAAAGCATTTACTGAACTCAGTGGAACAACTGTCAAATTGAAATGGGCCGGTGGTGCAGAAGATAGTTTTACGATTGGCCATGATAAAATAGATGATATTGAGAAAAAGGTTCAATACCTATCACAGGGTTTTGTTGAAAAGATATGCTCCGAGGATCTGGATGGAACGGAGCTGGTAAAGGAAATTGAAAATGTAATTTTCGAAAATCTTGAAGAGTCCGAGAAAAGAAGTTATCTCAATTTTGATGATTTGCGGGATTCAAAAACAAGCACTCTTAAGCAAAAAAAAGAAGTTCTTCAAAATTCACTAAAAAAGACTAATGAGGAAATATATAATCTTCAGCAAGAAGTAGCTTCATTGTCAAGCAAAAAATCTAGAAAGGAAAAACTTATTCAAGAAAAAGAAGGAATTGAAAATCAGAAAAAGGAAATAACCTATTCAACAGATGAAGAAAAAAAACTAACAGAAAAAATTGAGGGCTTGCAATCTGAAAGAAATGCATTGACAACTAAAATATCTGATTATAAGAACCGAGTTCAAAAAATTACTGACTTAATTCATCAAATCGAAATTCAGCAGATTAACCTTAATGAATTTTATGAATCAATTTTACCTGACCTCGCCTTTATTGGAGTTTCAGAGGATCAATTTGATAAGTTCAAGTTTAAAATAGATGACAAATCGAGCCAGATTCTTTCAGCTTCTAAAATTGAGTTTGAAGATAAAATAAAAGAGCTCCAAGGCGATAGTAGTTCAGCTGAACCAAAAGAAGGTACTGTTGCATTTCTGAATGCCCAAATAACAAAACTTGGAGAGCAATCTACATTAGAAAAAAGTAAAAAAGACAAGCTTGAGGCTTTTCAGAAAAGAACAAAAGAAATCGATATTGATCTTTCAAAAATAATTAATGAAATCTCTGAGATAGAAAATACAAAATCAAAATCATTAGTCGATAAAATAGGCAAACGAATAGAGTATTATAATTTATTTTTCAAAACGATAGAGGAAGAAAATGAGGTATTAAAAAAACTATACGAACCGATTCAGAAAAAACTTGGCGAATCTAAAACCTCAGATGAACAGCAGCTTGGATTTGAGACAAAAAAAGAAATTGACTCAGTTAGACTCGGTGATAGGATATTAACTATTATCGATCGAAGGAAAAAGGGAAGGTTTTTAGGTTACTCAGATGAGCAAGTTTATAACGAAATTAAAACAATATATAATAATATATTGAATGCTAGAGATGATGCAACAAGAAGTAGTTTGATTGGGGAATTTATCGACTCATTCCAAAGTAAAGATTTTGATCCTCAAGAACATCTTCGAGAAAATTATTCATTAAAGGATCTTTACAATGCAATATTTTCGACCGAGGAATTTAATTTACGTTATAGTTTAAATTTCGGTGGGGTCGCATTAGATAATCTCACTCCTGGCACCAAGGGCATTGCCTTATTAATTTTGTATTTAGGTATAAATCAAAATGAATATAGGCCACTGGTTATTGACCAACCTGAGGAAAATTTGGATAATCGTTCAGTTTATAAAGTTCTTAAGGAATATTTCCGAGCTGCAAAACTAAGACGTCAAATAATAATGGTTACACATAATCCAAATTTGGTAGTAAATACTGACTCAGAGCAGGTAGTTGTTGCAAACTTTGACAAAGAAAGAAAAAATCAACTAGCAAAGATTGCGTATACTTCTGGTTCTTTAGAAAATACCAAAGAGTACGAGAATAATATCCCAAATATTTTAGATTCACAAGGTATTAGAGAACATGCTTGTGACATACTTGAAGGCGGCAAAACAGCTTTTGAGGAGAGAGAAAATAAATATAGAATCAAATAAAGCTGCATAGAATTACAGAACGTACAAGTGTGCGACGCAACAACCGATCATAAGAATTACTTTTGCCGGGCCATAAAAAATAAAAACTAACTAACTCAATGCTCACCGATAATAAATTAAAATCTCAGATTGATGCTCTCTGGAATCGCTTCTGGAGCGGAGGCATTACCAATCCGCTGAATGCTATTGAGCAGATGAGTTATCTTATTTTTCTGAAGCGGCTGGAAGACATGGAAAATTCAAGAACAAGAAGGGCCGCAAGAAAAAAAGAAAATTATACAACCGTATATGAACGCTACATGCAATGGCGGCGAAAAGAAGAAGGCGCCGGCAACATGCCCAATGAATTAAAAAATGATAAGCAGGGTGAGAAACTGAAATGGAGTTACTGGAGCCAGTTACCTGGTGAGGAGATGCTCAACTTTGTACGGGAACATATATTTCATTTTCTGCGCAACATGGCGAGTGATGGCAGCAGCTTTACACAATACATGAAAGATGCGGTGTGTATCATTCCCAAAGCATCGCTGCTGCAGGAAGCGGTAAAGATCATTGAAGACCTGCACATCAGCGAACAGAATGCCGATGTACAGGGCGATATATATGAGTACCTGCTCAATCAACTTAGCAGCAGTGGTAAGAACGGG
>JANWIZ010000044.1 GCA_025449635.1 Patescibacteria group bacterium | reverse complement strand
TTATTTAACTTTTCAATACCGTGTTTAGTTCGACCAAAAATCATGACTTTGTTAAAGTGATCTTGATTTAGTAAATCATGAAGCTGATCGACTTTTTTACTTCGGTCAACGACTTTGACGACATCTTGGTCAACATTTTCACTAGTTGGTTGGGTCTGAACAGAAACAGTAATAGCGTCCTTTACAAAAGCTTGTAAAAGCTCCTGCACTTTTGGTGGGATGGTTGCGGAAAAGAATAAAGATTGTCGTTGCGTTGGCAATAGGGAAATAAAGTATTTTACATCCGCAATAAAGCCAATATCGACCATCAGATCGACTTCATCAAGAACGAAGTTTTTGTAGTCACTAAGAAAAAGTGCCTTTCTTTGAATTAGATCCTTAATCCTTCCTGGTGTTCCAATGACGACGTTTGGTCGGCGTTTTAAATCTCCGATTTGGCGGTGAAGATTAGCCCCACCAATAACCAAAGAAGAATAAATGTTCATTCCAAATGAAAATTCCTTAAGCTCGGTGTTGATCTGACCAGCCAACTCTCTAGTCGGAGTCAAAACTAACACTCGTTGATTGCGATCCTTCACAATTTTGTCAATCAAAGGAATCAAAAAAGCAGCAGTCTTTCCAGTTCCAGTATTGGCTAAACCAATAATATCCTTACCATCAAGTATTGGTTGGATTGCTTTATCTTGAATCGGAGTAGGGTGACTGTAACCCCGCTTAATAATATTTCTTTTTAGAGAATCGTTAATTCGAAAATCTGCAAAACTGTTGTGAGGCTTGTAAGATTCCTCAGTAGTAATTTGTGCAGCTTTTTTAATAAAGATGCTGAGATCTCCTGTTCCAAGTCTACCTTTAGGATTAGACGGACCATACCGGCTAGTAGTATTCTGATTAGAATTAGAGAAACCTCGACTTGGAAACTTGTTAAAAGAACGACCAAATCGATTTCGATTAGCGTTGCCACGACGTTTAAAGCCAGAGTTTCTGGTGTTGTTATACATAATTTTTCTGAAAGAGAAACTAAAATTAATTAAGGCTAATCTTAGGAGCTAGTATCAAAGATAAACCTTAACCACATAAAGTGTAGTAAATGAAGGTAGAAACCGTTGTTTAGCTCGAATCTATTTCAAAAGGTAGTATAACACACTATATCCAGCAAAGCAATAAACTATAGGTTAATTAGCAACCGCTTAGGAAATTATTTTTACAATTTAATAATTTTGAATTTTCAAATCGGATAGGATAGAATTAATAATCAATATGAATTCACTCGCTGGTCTGCCACAGGAAGAGGTAGGGGCTTTACTCAAAAAATTTGGCCCCAACGAAATCAAAGATACAAGCAAAACCTCACCGCTTCGAATTCTCTTCAGACAAGTAAAGAAAAATTTCATAGTCTATCTATTAGTTGTAGCCATATCCATCTCCTTCTTAGTTGGAAAGCAAGTTACTGCTTACACTATTTCTGGGGTTGTTCTAATGGTTATCCTCATTGGTTTTTTTCAAGAATATAGAGCCGAGAAAGCAGTTGCATCTCTCAAGAATATGCTTATGCCTGTTTCAATAGTACGTCGTGGTGGGAAAGAAATAGAGGTGCCGTCTTCAGAATTAGTTCCAGGGGATTTAGTAATTCTTGGAAATGGAGAGCGGATACCGGCAGACTGCATTGTTTTGGAAGAAAAAGAAATTCGGGTGGACGAGTCTGTTTTAACTGGAGAGTCAATTGATGTTAAAAAAACGACTGAGAAAGATAGTGAAACAAATAAACTGTTTATGGGAACTTTTATTGTAAATGGACGCTGTTTAGCTCAGGTTGTTCACACCGGTATGAATACCAGATTTGGAAAAATCGCCAAAATGATCTCATCGGCGGAAAAAGAACTTCCTTTGGAAAAAAAAGTAAATAATATCGCAAAGTATATGGTATTTGTGGCTATTACTGTTTCGATTCTAACTGGTCTATTTATGCTTTTACAAGCAGAATCACTAAATGCTGAGACCTTAACTGGAGTCCTAATCTTAATAATCGCCTTGTCAGTATCGGCTTTTCCGGAAGGGTTTCCTGTTGTTTTGATTACAACTTTAGCAAGCGGAGCTGCAAAGATGGCAAAACAAAACGCAATAGTGAATCGAATGTCCATTATAGAAACTTTAGGGGAAACTACCGTTATCTGCACTGATAAAACTGGTACTTTGACTCAGGGGGAAATGACTGTCAAACAGATTTTTACTGATCACAAAATAATTGATGTCAGTGGTTCTGGTTTTGAGGGCAAAGGGGAGTTTTCTATCGACGGTAACAAGATTTCTTCTAAGGAGAATAAAAATCTCGAATTGTTACTAAGAGCTGGTGTTGCCTGTAATGACGCTAAAATCGAAAGAACCGGAGACGATATGGAGTATCGGGTTTTAGGTACTCCAACTGAAGGTGCTTTACTTGTTCTAGCAGCAAAAGCAGAAGAATTTAAAGAAAATTTAGAAGGCCAAAGAATTGAAGAAATGCCTTTTAGTTCAGATCGGAAGATGATGTCAGTTCTATATAAAGAGAATGGGCAAAATACTTGTTTCGCAAAAGGAGCCCCAGAAATTATTCTACAAAAATGCACGCATATTCTAGTAGCTGGAAAAGCAGAGAAATTAACTGAAGAAGAAAAGAAAAGTTTGCTTGCTACAAACATGCAGATAAACGAAAAAGCCTTTCGAACCTTAGCTATAGCTTATAAAGTTTTACCAAGTGTAGAGGTCAATTATAAAGAGGACGAACTTGTGTTATTAGGGATAGTTGCCATGGAAGATCCTCCAAGAGAAGAGGCTAAAGAAGCAATTGAATTAGCATACAAAGCAGGTATTAGGGTAAAAATGATAACCGGCGACAATCGAGAAACAGCTCTGTCAATCAGCAAGCAAGTAGGGCTAGATGGAAAGGTGCTTTTAGGGTCTGAGATAGACGAGCTTAGTGATGCTGAATTAGCTACAAAAATTGCTGATACGACAATTTTTGCTCGAGTACGTCCCGAGCATAAGTTAAGAATTGTAAAAGCATTAAAAGATAGTGGAGAGATTGTAACTATGACAGGAGACGGGGTAAACGACGCCCCGGCTTTGAAAGAGGCTCACATTGGAGTAGCGATGGGAAAAAACGGTACAGATGTCTCGCGATCAGTTGCCGATTTGACTCTTAAGGATGATAATTTTGCGACAATTGTTGTTGCAATTAAAGAAGGTAGATCAATCTTTAATAACATAAGAAAGTTTGTTAGCTATCAACTTTCTTGTAATCTCTCGGAACTGGCAATTTTGTTCGTTGGTGTTTTGCTCTCACCATTTTTAGGGTGGGAGATTCCTTTACTTCTGGCTCTGCATATTTTATTCATGAATTTAATAACTGATAATTTGCCAGCTATCACACTTGGTTTCAATCCTTCCTCAAAAGATATTATGAAAGAAAAGCCGAGGAAAAACGCCCAGATTTTATCGAAAAAACTAATCACACTGGTACTTTTTAACGGAGCCCTGATGGCAACCTTTACGTTAATTGCTTACTTTATATCCTTTAATATTTTGGGTAACGATGATCAAACTTCACGAACCATAGCATTGGTTACTTTAATAATGCTTGAAATAGCTAGTGCTTTTAACTTCAGATCATTTAGATACCTAGTGCTTGGGAGATCGCTATTTGTGAACAAATATTTGGTTTTTGCTTCCACAGGGTCGCTTTTTGCAACATTGGTAATTCTCTATACCGGAGCGCGGTCGGTATTTGAAACTGTTCCATTGGGGGTATATGACTGGATCATACCTTTGTACGGAGCTGTTTTGATTATTTTGATTTATGATTTGCTAAAGATATACAGCAATAAAACAGACACTCTTCTCGTAGACCTCACCTAAACTTAGTTTACACTTTTGTTATACTTAGCCAATGCTGAAAGTATCAAACTTCGGAAAGTTTTCACAGTCATGTTGAAAGTTGGGATAGTTGGTCTACCAAACGTGGGAAAGTCCACACTTTTTAATGCCCTACTCAAAAAACAGGTTGCTCAGGCAGCTAATTATCCGTTTACGACAATTGATCCTAATATCGGTGTTGTTGAAGTTCCAGATGTACGTTTAGTCAAGCTTGCGGAGGTTGTGAAGACCGAGAAAATTATTCCAGCTGCAGTTGAGTTTGTTGACATTGCTGGGCTTGTAAAAGGGGCTGCAAGTGGGGAGGGTTTAGGGAACAAATTCCTTTCCCATATCCGAGAAGTAGATGCAATTGTTCACGTTGTTAGAGCGTTTGAAGATAGTGATGTAATTCGTTCTGGAATTGATCCAAAAACTGATATCCAAACAATCAATATTGAGCTGCTTTTGGCAGACTTGGAAACAATCCAAAAGTTGATTGACGGGACAGAAAAAGAAATAAAAACTTCAAAAGAAGCAATTGGAAATCTCGAAGTTCTAAAGAAAGTGAGAGCTGGTTTGGAACGAGAAATTTTGGCTAAAGATATTGAGATTGAAGAGAAGCATCTAATATTTAAAAACAGACTACCTTTGATTACAAATAAAAGCGTTATTTATGTCTTTAATGTTTCTGAGGAGAACGTTAAAAATCTGACTCCCGAGGTTGAAACATTGATTAAAGAATTTCAACCGTTTGTTTATTTGTCAGCCAAAATGGAGGCAGAATTGGCAGCATTAGAGCCAGAGGAGCAAAGAGAATATCTAAAAGATGCTGGAGTAGAGCAGTCGGGGTTAGAAAAACTAATTCAAGTCTCTTACAAACTGTTAGGGTTGCAAACTTATTTTACTGCTGGAGAGAAGGAGGTTCGTGCATGGACTATTTCTTCAGGAACTAAAGCACCGCAAGCAGCAGGAGTGATTCACACGGACTTTGAGAAGGGTTTTATCAAAGCGGAAGTAATAAATTGGGATAAGTTAATTGAAGCTGGTGGTTGGAATCAGGCAAGAGAAAAAGGTTGGGTACGACTCGAGGGAAAGGACTACATTTTTCAAGAAGGCGACACTACTGTTTTTAAATTTAATGTTTAGCTTGCGGGGAGTTGGTAGCTATGATATACTCGCTCTCGAAAAATTAACTTTATTTTAAATTGAATTTATGCTTGATTACGAAGTACTGATTGCTCTTTCAGAGAAACTGACAGAAGAAGAGCAAAAAAAGACAATAAAAGACCTAGAAAATTTAATAGAGAAGGCTAAGGGTAGTGTTACTCATTCAGAGAGTTGGGGTAAAAGATCCCTAGCCTTTACTATCAAGAAAGACAAAAATGCGTTTTTCTGGTTATTGAATGTTTCTGGGGAATCAAAACTTCCTAAGATAATTAATGATGGTTTGCGTATTGAAGATAGTGTTTTACGTTATATTATTGAAAGAAAAGTGGTTTCCAAAAAGCCAAAGAAAGTTTCGAAAAAGAAAGTTGTTACTACTGAAATAATTCGGTAAAGGAGGAATATGTCTAGTCGATCGCTTAATAAAGTCATGTTGATTGGAAATCTTACAAGAGATCCTGAACTTCGTTATACACCAAACGGAACAGCAGTTTGTTCTTTTGGTCTTGCAACAAATCGAAGCTGGGCTAGCGGGGAAGGCGGCGAAAGAAAGGAAGAAACTGAATTTCACCGCATTGTTACTTGGAACAAACTTGCAGAACTTTGTGGTCAACTTTTGACTAAGGGTCGTAAGGTTTACATAGAAGGTAGACTCCAGACTCGAAGTTGGGAGGGTCAAGAAGGTGAAAAAAGACAAGCGACTGAAGTTGTAGCTGAGGATATGGTACTTCTAGATTCCAGAAAAGATGCAGCAGCTCCTGGTTCAAATGTAGAAGCAGTTGTTGTAGAGGATGCTGCTGTGCCTGAGGTAAAAGAGGATTCCGAAAGTGACTCTCAGGAGAAGGAAGACAAGAAAAAAGATAAAAAAGGTAAGAAAGAGGAAAACGAAGAAGGAAGTTCTAGCGATGAAATTGATATTGATGATATTCCATTTTAAATATGAAAGAACGAGAATTTAGACCAATTAGAAAAAAATATTGTGGTTTTTGCAAAGATAGTCTTGAACCTGATTTTAAAGACAGTGTTTCTCTACGTCGATTTGTTACAGATCGGGGTAAGATCGTAGCCCGAGTAAAAAGTGGAGTTTGCTTTAAGCATCAGAAGAATTTAAGTAATGCTATCAAAAAGAGTCGTTATATGGCACTTTTGCCATTCAGCGTTGTGGTTCGATAAGATTGTAATTTAGTAAAAGCCAAAATGAGCCAGCCCTTTCCGAAAACTTTTGTCGTCGATATCGGTAGATCATATACAGATGCGTTTATTGTGTCTAATGACAAGAATTCCCTCGTAATTGAAAAAAAACTTAGTCTACCTACGTCAAATGGTGATTTAGCTTTTACACTAAACACTATTATCGGACAACTTAATGTCAGTCAAGAAATTCCCAAAATATTTACTGGATCCCTGCCCGAAGCTGAAACACAAGCTAAGGATTACGGGGCTATTTTTGTATCTCAGGATGATACAACAAAAGAGGTAACCAGTTGGTTAGAGAAGAATAGTTTTAAGGGAGCAGTTATTCTTGATGCTGGCAGTTACTCCTACAATCCAACAATAAAGGTCGGAAATATTGGGGCATTTGTAACCAAAGAAATTAGTGAAACTGATATTGAGAATTATTTTGGTAATAAATCTATCAAACCACAATCTTTACCCGTGAAACCGATCGAGCTTGATATTGAGGAGGCTTTTTATAGAATTGTTTTTTCAAGTAATAATAATTTTGTTTCTAGCAAAAGTGATGTTATAAATGTAGTTATCTCAGGAGCATATTTCTCAAAAGCACCAAAAAAGACCCGTTTAGCTTTAGTAATTTTGGATATTTTGTCAAAGGGTCGGGTAGCACAGGTTAAGCTGGATACAAAATTGTTTTTACACAGCTTTGGGGCTTTATTGAAACAGCATCCTGAGATAGCCGATTGGGAAGTAGAGTTTTTAAAGGACCTTGGAGCATTTATTTCTTTTGGAGGACATGGGAGAGTTACACTAGATTATGGTTTTGCAGATAATCAAGAAATTTCGATTGTTGAAGATGAAATCGCTTTGTTACCATCACCAAAAGAGCAAAAGATAAAGATCGTCTTCCCAGACTCTAAAGAAAAGAAAAAAATTACAGTTACAGGAGGGTCATTTGGAGTCCTTCTAGACGGTCGTACTAAACCATTGAGATTGGCTTTTGGTAAAACAGAGAGCCGATCTGCACTGGAGCGTTGGCAAGAAGCAATTGAAAAAGTGGAGATGATGGAATGATCTGCCCTGTTTGGAGAAGAGTTTATTATGATAGCCAATTTGACCTCGTGCGTCCCTACATTGGTCACTGTACGCCTTCGGTAAAGGAAGGTGATAAGGTAGATGCAGAGAGTGTTGTGGCTCACTGCGAAGTTTCGGCGGGTCAAAGATTGGTAAAAGTGGCTCATATTTTGGGAATCAGTCGCAGAAGCGTAAAAAAACACCTTCTACGGTCAATTGGTGATCGAATTTATCAGGGTGAAATCATCGCTAGGAAAAAAGGGGTTTTGGGCGTTGGCAAAAGGGAGTTACGAAGTCCAGTTGATGGGGTAATAACTGATATTGATCAGAATGGTGACATCATCGTTAAGTTTCTCCCGATGCCCATCAGACTAGTCGCAGGGGCCTCAGGATTGGTTACTAATGTTCGAGAGGATTCCATCACGGTGAGAACTTTTGGAACAGAGATAAGAGGTGCTTCAGGTCTTGGAAAGACAAGAGAAGGTGTAGTGAAAGTGATTGGAAAAGCTAATGAATTTATAATCCCACAAAAAATTGACGCTAGTTGTCAGGGTAAAATTGTTGTTGGAGGGTCGTACTTAGATCGGGCAACAATTGAAAAAGCCCTAACAATCGGAGTTAAAGGAATTGTGGTCGGCGGTATAGATTACAGAGATTTCTTAAGTTTAGGGGTAAATAGTGATGTTGGGATCACTATTGTAGTTACAGAAGGGTTTGGGAACGTAGCAATGGGGAAAGATATTTACGAAGCATTTTTAAAGCTAAATGATAAGTTTGCTTTTGCTAATGGTTTAGAGAGAAGCGTTTTAGTTCCAGAGAATAAAAAAATAGTTGATAACAAGCCTTTACAACATGAACTTTGGCGAGAATTAAAAATTGGTGATGTTGTGCGGTATTTTCGAGCTGACGCTGAAGAGTTAGTCGGTGTGGTTGAAGAAGTAAGTGAAAATGAGATAGAATTAGAATCTGGTTTGCCAGCCGTATTGGCAACGATCAAATTTCTCTCAGGTGCGAGAGTCAAAGCTCCAGCAGCTAATTTGGAAATTATTTCCTAAACAAAGACAGATTTTAATGGAACCAAAACAGAACTATTTTAACCAAAATTTTACAAAGTTTATTTTAGCAATTTTTCTGTTTGTCTTGGGTATTTGGGTTGGCAGGAGTGTTGAACTGCCTTTTTTGCCGGGTAATGAGCAGCCAAAATACAATGTGCTAAGCAAGCTTTATTCTAAAGATGAAGTTGATTTTTCTACATTTTGGGAAGTATGGGATAAGTTAAATACTACATTTTTAAATAAAAGCGATCTGTCAGGTCAAAAATTGGTACAAGGGGCAATTTCTGGTCTGGTTGAAGCGGCTGGTGATCCGTACACTTCTTATTACGATCCGGAATCGAACAAAACATTTACCAACGAACTATCCGGGGTTTTCGAGGGGGTTGGGATTGAACTAGGAGTTAAGGAAAGCAAGTTAGTTGTTGTTGCCCCGCTTGATAGTTCTCCAGCCAGTAAGGCTGGAATCAAAGCAGGAGATCAGATTGTTTTAATTGATGATAAAGATACTAGTAAATTTACTATTGCTGATGCAGTAAAACTTATTCGAGGAAAAGCTGGTACAAAAGTAAAACTTTCAATTGTCAGAGAAGGTAAAACTGAACCTCTTGATTTTGAATTAACTCGAGACAAAATTACAATCAAAACTGTAAAAGAGGAAACGAAAGGTGATACTAAGGTCGTTTCCATTAGTAGATTTGGTGATAATACTAATGCGGAATGGGATAGTGTTGTGAATAATATTAAGGTTTCTGGAAGTCAAAAATTGATTTTGGATTTGCGTAATGATCCAGGTGGTAGGTTAGATTCTGCAATTTATGTTGCTGGAGAATTTTTGCCTCAAAATAGTGTTGTCGTGATTCAAGAAGATTACAATGGAAAACAGGAAAAACTAACCTCAAATCGAACTGGTAGGTTGATTGGTGTAAATGTTGTTGTACTAATCAATGAGGGTAGTGCTTCAGCCTCGGAAATAGTTGCTGGCGCACTACAAGACTACAAGAAGGCTACAATTGTTGGGCAAAAAAGTTTTGGTAAAGGAGTGGTTCAATCAGTGACAGATCTCAAGGATGGGGGTGGCTTGCATATTACTGTCGCTAAATGGCTGACACCTAACGGCAATTGGATTCACGAAAAGGGTATAAAACCCGATACAGAAATCAAGCTAACTGAAGACGATATATCAGCTGAGAGGGATCCTCAGATGGACAAAGCTATGGAGATTTTGAAATAGAGTGGGGAGAGCGTAAATTTGTTTTTTTAGCAACTGGGATCTGTGACTAAAATGTTATAATAAAAATTCGAAAATGGAACTGAAATCTGTCTATCAAAAAATTGATAAGAGAATAATCTTTATTGTTGGAATAGGTGTATTGGCATTCGGTGGACTTTTAGCTGGGATTATTATCGGAATATCTTATCCGACTTGGTATCAAAGTCTACCTTTCAAAAGTAGTATTCCTAGTTTTCTAAAGCCCCAAACAACCGAAAGTATAAAATTTGGCGAAAAAATTGTTCGTACAGTTGAAGAATCGGCAATTATCGATGTTGTTGAAAAATCATCAGCTTCTGTAGTGTCGATTGTTGCCAAAACCGTTAGTTTCGATCCAGATAGAGGTTCAGTTTCAGATCAAGAAGGTATCGGTACAGGATTTATTGTGGATTCTAGTGGAATCATAATAACCAATAACCATGTTGTTTGTGACAACCAATATGATTACGCAGTTGTTACAAAGGATCAAAAAACATATGACGTAAAGCAAATTGATCTTGACCCTTCCAATGATATCGCTATATTAAAAGTTAGTGCCAAAGACTTGCCAGCGTTAGAGTTTGGTAGCAGTGACCCGAGTTCTTTACGACCAGGACAGAGAGTAATCGCAATTGGAAATGCTTTGGGTCAGTTTCAGAATAGCGTGACTGTTGGAGTAGTCTCTGGACTTGGTCGTGGGATAACGGCAGGTGGTGGAAGTTGTAGCAATCAATCCTCAGGAAGAGAAACCCTCCAAAATGTTATTCAAACAGATGCTGCCTTGAATCCCGGAAATTCCGGAGGCCCACTCTTAGACCTATCTGGAAAAGTCGTCGGAGTTAATTTTGCAGTTTCAACTAATGCACAAAATATTGGTTTTGTTATTCCAATTAATCAGGTTAAGGAGATTTTGGATCAGTACAAGAAAGATGGGCGAATCATTAAGCCTTATCTCGGTATTGCTTACCAAATCATTGATCAAGCAGTTGCAAAAGTTCAGAATCTTGCTGCAGGCGCTTTTGTTAGACGGGTTGTGAGCGGATCTCCAGCTGATAAAGCTGGGGTTGTTCCTGGAGATATTATCACCAAATTAAATGAGGAAAGCGTAAATGAGAATAATGACATAGTTGCAATTTTGAACAAACTAAAGGTTGGTCAAAAAGTTTCGATCGAGATAGATCGAGATAAGAAAAAAATAAAGCTAACAGCAACTCTGACAGAAAATACTGCTAATTAAAAATTACCTTATTTAAACAATTATTCGTGATTGATTCTGTAGATTCTTCATTTTTTTTGGTAAACTTAAATTATTACTTAAAATAATGAAGTTAATTCTGCTATTCAAAATTATTTTTCTTCCGTTGCTTGGTTTGATTTTCTTGAGCATACCAATTTTGTCCCTAGTGCAAGCCTCAAGTTTGGTATTAAACCCGCCTTTTGGGAATGTTGAGGAAGGCAAGGATTTAGTTGTTGATGTTGTGCTTCAAGCCAATGGAGAAGTGGTAGATGGTGTCGATATTGTACTAACCTTTGAAACCAAAACCTTGAAGGTAAAGGAGGTAAAGAAAGGAACCTTCTTTTCGAATTATCCAAAAGAAGTGGTCGACGGAGGGCAGTTGAAAGTGTCTGCAATCTCGCCAGCAGAGGGACTTTTGATAACAAATGAAGTCGTGGTTCTTACAGCTATCTTTGAAGTCATAAACACTGGAGGTACGAGAGTAGATCTTTCTTTTACCAGCGGGTCTACAACTGACTCAAATGTAGTTTTGCACACAAGTTCTAAGGATTCTCTCACAGAAGTAAAAAATGGTAACTACTCGGTAACTGCGAGTCCAGAGAAAATCGAGGCTGCAAGGAAGCAAGCTGCTTCAAAACCAATTAATCCACTACCAATTTTTCTTTTGATTGTGATTGCTTTGGCTCTTGGAGCTTGGTATGTTCTAAAGAATAGAAAACCAAAAGAGGATGTATTTATTCCCGAGCCGTTTCCGCTAGATCGTCCGCCGAAAGTTCAATAACTTTTCCGTCTAACTCATAAAAAAGTTTCCCGTTTTTTCTTAACTTACCGACAGCTTGCTTGAAAAGCCTATTGTAAATCTGCATGCTATTTTCTCCCGAATCGAGTGCCAGTCTAGGCTCGAAAGTTTTAATATTTTTTTCCAACCGGCGCCATTTTGAAGTTGGTATATACGGCAAATTTGAAACAATTAAATCAAATTTTTCTTTTGACCCAGAGAGCAAATCTTGCTTCCTAAACTCAATATTAGTGACATTATTCAATTTCGCATTCTTTCGCGCCATATTGAGAGCCGCAGTTGAGACATCGCTTGCTAATACAATTGAGTTTGGGTTGCTCTTTCCGATTGCTATAGCAATACAGCCTGATCCAGTTCCAACATCAGCTACAAGTGGGTTTTTCTTAGTTTTAATAAACGAAAGCGCCTTCATCACCATTTCTTCTGTTTCTGGTCTTGGGATTAAAACAGAATTGTTTACAATAAATTTAAGTCCAAAGAACTCTTTAAAACCGAGAATATAAGCTAATGGTTCGCTGCTTTTGCGGCGTTTTACAAAGTTCTGAAATAGAGTTTTAGTTTGAGGTAATAACTTCTGCTCAGAATAAGCATTGAGGTAGCTACGGTCTTTCTTTAATAAAAAAGCGAGTATAATCTCGGCTTCAACCAAAGGAATCTTTGAGTTTTTAAGAGCTTGAGCTATTGTCAACATCACCACTGCTTTCTTCGTTAGCTTTCTGAAGGTCGGATAAAAGTTGTTCAAGAGATCCATCAAGTATTTCCTCTATATTGTGCCAAGATTTAGAAATTCTATGGTCTGTGATACGGTCTTGTGGGTAGTTGTAGGTTCGAATTTTTTCGCTTCGATCGCCAGTACCAACTTGAAGTTTGCGATCCTTAGCGATAGCCGACATTTTTCTTTCCTGCTCGGCTTCATAAACTCTTGATCGTACAATAGCCAAAGCCTTTTCCTTGTTTTGAAATTGTGACCTTTCAGTTTGACAGCTAGCAATCGTGCCTGTTGGGATATGAGTGATACGGACAGCAGTTTCTACTTTTTGAACATTTTGACCACCATGACCACTAGCATGAAAAGTATCGATCTTCAGGTCAGACTCATTTATATGAAAATCTTTATCTTCAAGTTCTGGTAGGACGGCTACAGTTATTGTCGAAGTATGAATTCGTCCAGAACTTTCGGTTTCGGGAACTCTCTGAACGCGATGAACCCCACTTTCAAACTTTAGTAATCCATACGAATCTTTTCCAGTTATTTTTGCCACTACCTCTTTGAGGTTACCTATGCCACCTTCATTGATTGAAAGTTGTTCAACTTTCCAGCCTTTGAGCGTTGCGAACCGGGTATACATTCGATATAAAGCGCTGGCAAACAGCCCCGCTTCATCACCACCAGCGGCAGCTCGAATCTCAAGAATAGAGTTGTGAGAATCTATAGACTCAGAATCACTTTGAGAGGATTTTGCATGAGAAGATTCCAAGGACTTTTTTTCTTCTTCGAGTTTTGCTATCTCGCTTTCAGCCAAAGGTGCTAGTTCGGTATCAGAAAGAAGAATCTTAGCTTCTGCAATTCTTTGTTCTAGTTTTTGTATTTGCTCTTTTAAATAATCCATGGTTTGTTAGAATGATTGTATCAAAAACGGAGTTTGAGGGATGAGTTTTTAAAACAGGTTATTTGTCTAAGGACATGAGCATCTCTTTTAGAGTTTTAGGCTGTTCGGATTTTTTCTCGATTTCTTTTTTTGCCTTAGGCTCTTTTTTAGCTGCACTCAATCTTTGGAAGCGTTCAACTCTTCCTTCTGTATCAACAAATTTTTCTTGACCTGTAAAGAAGGGGTGGCAATTATTGCAGATTTCAACTCGAATCTCTGGCTTGGTTGAGCCGGTGGTAAAAGTATTTCCGCAAGCACAGGTAATCTTCGCCGCTTCAAAGTAATTAATCGTGCTTGGCTGCTTTACTGATTCTTGTTTTTCAATTTTGATTTCGGCTTCTGCAGATGCAGTTGCGGTCTCGTTTTCCATAACAGAGATGGATAATAGCACAAAATTGAGGTTCAATCAAGAATATTGTTAAACTCTGTGAGTACGACTGTGAAAATGAGGGTGTAATTGTGGCTGATGTTTGGAGACCAGAAAAATACCAATAGCTATAAAGCCAACGCTTAGCAAAAATGTACTGTGAATTTGCTCTCCCAAGAAAGTAGTTGCAACCAGAATTGAAACTATTGGTGTCAGATAACTGATAGTAGAATTTACATGAACTGCTACCTTAGATAAACCCCACTCAAAGGCTAAGAAAGCAATAAAAGAGGAAAAAATACCTAAGAACAGAATTGAAATAACATTGAAAAGTGAAACCTGACCAACCCAAACTGGGTTTTGTACATATTCTACAATTGCTCCAGGAAAGAAAGATATCATACCGACGATAAATGAAACAGCGGCAATGGATGAAGGGTGATAGGTTTCAAAGAGCTTTTTAGAACCGATTATATAAATACCCCCAGTTAATAGAGAACCAAGAATTAGTAAATTACCGCCTAAATTAATTGCTGTATCGAGGTTTTTTAGATCAGGTAGAACAATGTAGATAAAAGTACCAAAAAAAGCAGCAAACAAACCGACTAAATGAGCGGTGCTGATTTTTTCAGACAAAGTTAAAACTGCCAGAAAAGAAGTAACAATTGGGCTCAAAGCTAGTAAAAAGGTGGCATCAACTGCACTCGTATTTCGCAAACCAATTAAAAGTAAACCAATATGCAAACTAATTCCAAAAACTGCACAAAGACCGATCAAAGCTACATCTTTAAGTTTCAGACCCTTTAGTTCACTGAAAAGTAAAGCTAACGCACTCGCTATTAAAAATCTTAAAAAAGCTATAGTTAGTGGGGGAATAACTGTCAAATTTGCTTTCATTAAAGGTAAAGTTAAACCCCAAATGACAGCAGTTATTAGCAAGACAATCACTCCAAGTGTTTTTTTGTCCATTGGAAAAATTACTTTCTAAAGAAACTTTTAAGTTCCTCTAAATTATTGGGCTTAACCACTCTGAACTTACCGTTAACAGGTAGTTGATGAAAAGGTTCTTGCAGTTGGTAAAAGGCTTCATGATTACCGTTTTGAGCTGCGTGTATCAGATCAATGATCTCCTTATCGGTTGGGACATTACTAGTCGTAAAACCGCTAACCTCGGCTTTTTTTGAAGCTTCAATTAGAAACTGATGGTTTGCAATTAAATGAGAGCCAATGATTTTTGAGTCATCCGCAGTGTAAGACAAATTGTAGCCAGCATCCTCTAAAATTTTGCTAAAAGTATCACCTTTGCGAATATCGATAGTTTCTGTAAATTCTGGGTCAGTCAATTTATCGATCAACGGGTGAGCATCGATTCCTAGATCAATCAATTTACCGTCTTTGTAAAGTTGATTAACGTTACCCCACTGTTCTGCATTGAAAGAGGTAAAAGCGCGCCAGCTGTCTTTATCAGAATGAACTTTGGCAATAAAATCGATTTGCTTTTGGCTTAGGTTTGTAGACTCGATAGTTACATTGGATTTGTGCTCCTCGGTTTGGTGGAGAGGAGGTTTATTAACAACTTGCTTTTCTAAGGGCTTTTCAGCAATAACTATTGGTTTGTCTTCGTGATGTTTTGTTTCTGGTAAATCAATTTTGATCTTTTTGATCCCCGTTTTGTCTTCAATTGGAAGTTTTGGTGGATTTTCCTTTCGAACGGTTTTAATAATTTGCTCGAGCGGTTTGGTAATTACGTTTGAAACTAATTTTTTAGCTTCGATTGGGTGCAGTGCTGGGTGTTGTATTTTCGAAACTCCAAGTGTTGGTTTTTCATCTTTAATTTCCTTTTCTTTTTGATCAGCTAAAATCTGCGAACGTAGTGCGTCTTTCATTTCTTCAGGGCTCAGCGTCCATTTTGCTCCCTCCTGGTTTTCAAGTTCATAGAACGGAGATTTATTATTGCCAAAACTTGTTGTCAGTATTTTTTTGAGCTCCCACTCACTGCCAACTTTGCTACCTTCTTTCAAATTCTTTAAGGCGTGTTCAACACTTTGAGCTAAGGGGTCTAAGCTTGCCACGATTTCATCAGGGATTGGAGACGGTTCTGTTCGAACCTCAATTTTTTTCTCGTTTGGAATTGCTGCTGGGACTGGTTGTATTTTTTCTTCAACCACAGGTTGTTCGAGGGGTTTTGATTCGTCACTGCTTAAGACTTTATCAATTTTTTCCTGAGCTAGATCGAGAGCATGTTTCTCGGCGATTTGGCGCTTTATTTCCTGATCAATTTCACTACTGAGATTTTGGGTCAACTCTTTTATATCACTATTTGTTAAAGTTTCTGGCAAAGACGCTTCAGCTCCTTGTTTTGGAGGTAGTGTACCGTTTGGTTTTGGTGTACTAGTCTCCACATTTACGGTGGAGTCCTTCTCTTCAGTGTTAGGTTTATTGCCGAGATCTCCAAGCGAACCTTTCTCAATTTCGTTTTGTAGTCTGACCATGACTCCAACTGGTCCCAAATCATCTATCTCTTCACTTTTGAGTCCAATTTTAGGTAAGATTTCCTTTTTGGCAAAATCAAGTTCACCGGGGTCAACTTGACCGGTCGCTTTAAATTTCTCAACTGATTGTTTGAGTTGATTTAAGTCTTGGGTATAAAAATTTATAGTTCCAGTTGAAGGAGTAGAGGTAGAATCTTGGCTATTGGGCATTGGGCTTGGGACAGGTTCAGGCATTTAGAACATTATACTTAAAGTGAGCTTTTAGCGTCAATGAAAGAAATAACATCTTTAAGTTTGATTTGTTCTTGCTTGGCATTTTTCAAATCTTTGATATTAACCAATTCTTTTTCTTTTTCGTTTGGACCAATGATCAAAACGAACGGGATTTTTTTATTATCCGCGTATTTTAGTTGTTTATCTAGTTTAGCTTTAGGATCGAGATATAGTTCTGTGTTTAGACCGTTGTTACGGAGAAAGCTAACCGTCTCTAGAGAGGTCTTAAGTAAATCTTCATTAAAAATAGTTACAAGTACTTGAGATCCGTTTACTGCTAAAGAATTAGAATTTTGCTCTTTTAACGCTTCAATAATTCGGTCAAAACCAAATGAAAAGCCAACTGCTGGCACATTTGATTCTGAAAAAGTACCAACCAAACGGTCGTAGCGTCCACCGCCACCGACACTACCGCTAGTGTAACCTTCGATCTCAACCTCAAAAATCAAACCAGTATAGTAGTCCAAACCTCGGGCGAGTGAGGGATCAAAAGCGTAACGGGAATTACTAACTCCCATATTGGTTAAGATTTCAAATAAATTGTTAACCCGTTCAGTCGGGACACTTTCAGTGACTTTCTTGAGCAGGTCTTTTGCCTGAAACTCGCTAAAACTCTGGTTTTTTAGCAAAGCGATAACCCCTTCTTCGCCGATTTTGTCTAGCTTATCTATTGCGGAAATAGCGCTATTTGGTATACCTGAAAAAATCTCCCGATCGTTAATTTTCACAGTAAAGCTAGAAAAGCCAATTTCCTCAAGAGTGGAAATGATACAAGCAATGATCTCGCTGTCAGCTAGAAGAGAATCTGAACCAGCGGTATCAATATCAACCTGAAGGAACTCACGATAACGTCCTTTCTGAGGGTTTTCGGCTCTCCAGACAGGCTGAATTTGGTAGCGTTTGTACGGTTTGGTAAGGTTTGGATACTGGGCAACTATTCGAGCGAGTGGAACAGTTTGATCGTAACGTAAGGCAACTTGGCGACCCCCGCGATCTTCAAACTCATAAATCAACTTTTCTTCCTCACCATATTTGCCTTTGAGAATTTCAGCGTATTCCAGAGCAGGGGTAAGCAACGGTTCAAAGCCAAACCGTTCAAATGAAGTAACAAATTTACCTATTAAATTCTGACGAAGCCTTGCATCTTCTCCCAAAAAGTCACGGAAACCTTTGGGTGTGTTGACGGCAACCTTTCCCATGCTCACAATTATAACAGACAAGTTTAAAAGATAGTGACTTAAGAAGTTTTACAAGATGAGTTATTGGCCAGAAATGGTAGCGGTTTTTGTTTTGTAGTTCGGTAGAAATATCTGCTTGCTTGAAAAACTTCCTTTATCGTCAATAATTCCTGTAATGATTGCGAATTGACCTGTGATAAGAGTACTTCGATCGAGAGTCTTGTTTTTGCTTGAAGAAATTATATTATCTGTTGTTAGATTTATAGTGAAATTTGGCAAATCGGATCTTGAGAAGTGACCTAGTGTCAGAGTATTTTCTTTAAGCGTGGCTATTTTGCCGAGAATTGAGAAGTTTTTTACTACTTTGTTAGAATCACGAATTATTAACTTTGCTGATCCTGTTGAAGAAGCTGGAGGCACCCCGACTACCAAAATAGTGTCATTGACTTTGATATCGCCAAAACCAACCAGTTTTTTTCCACCTGAATCAATATTAATAAACTTAGTACTGTCACTAGTGTAGATAGTTTTCAAATCTTTTTTTGAAGAAATTGTTAATACATTTGCTGAGATTGTTAATACCGAGCCTTCAATGAAAGTAATAGCTTTCTGGTTAGCCACCTTACTGCTCACTGTAGTGGTTTTGGTACTTTTGGTAGCCATTTTGGTTTCGATCTGTTGAAGTCTGATTTCAGTATCATCTTGTGCAAAGACAAATTCTGTAGACAAAACTGCTAAAAACAAGATAATTAAAAATGATTTCAAAAATTTTTTCATAGATTGATCAGCTCACTCTCTAGGTAAAGAATTTGGCGGTTCGTAACTTGAGATTCACCAGTTTTGATATCAAACGCGCTGAAACGAATGACATTTAGCCCTTCTCTTAAGGTAAGCTTTGTGGAAAAGAGAGAGTTTCTGGTTTCAATTGTTTTTGTTTCAGAGTCTGAGGATATTGTGACAACTGAATCTTTTCCCGTTCGGCCTGTAACTTGAATTTCCTTTTGACTAACTGCTATATTTTCTTTGGGAGAAGAAATCGAAAGTTCAAAAACTTTGGGTTTAATGGAAAAATCGTTAGTAGATCTAGCATTTAAATAAAAAGTAATTAATAAAATGAAAATTCCGACAGTTGCAAAACCAAGCAAAAGACCTAAAAAGAGTTTTGGTAAGGTAAACTTACGAGTAGTTTCTTCATTATCCATAAGTCAAATAAAAAGCCTAGCATTAAGATAGTCTTTTTTCAACTTTGACTAGTAACTACGGGCTATTAGTCAATTGCATTTGCTTAAAATCCTTGTTAATATCTAGAAACTTAAAATCTCAAACTAACTTTTATGGAAATAGTTTTTCTCGGACATGCTTCATTTAAAATCAAAGGTAAGACTGCTACAGTAGTTACTGATCCATTTGATGAATCCATTGGTATCAAATTTCCAAAAACCGAATCAGATATAGTGACCATTACCCATGATCATTTTGACCATAATGCTGAGGCAAATGTTGCCGGCAGCCCGTTTATTATCAAAGGTCCAGGTGAGTACGAGGTTAAAGGGGTTGAGGTTGTTGGAGTAGCTTCTTCCCATGATACCAAACAAGGTAGTGAGCGTGGTAAAAATACCATTTACAATATCAAAATCGACAAGATAAATATCGCACATCTGGGAGACTTGGGGCAGGAAAGTTTAACCTCAGAGCAAATTGAGGAAATCGGTAATGTCGATATTCTTTTGATTCCTGTTGGTGGGTATTTTACTATCGATGGGGCGCAAGCTTCAAAAATTGCTTCACAACTTGAACCAAAAATAATTATTCCAATGCATTTCAAAAACGAGGAAACAAAAATTGCTGAGCTTGAGGGTCCAGAAAAATTTCTTAAAGAAATGGGTAAGGAAAATGTCGAAAGTTTGCCAAAACTCAGTATGGCAGCTGATAAACTCCCAGAAGAGACACAAATCGTTCTTTTAACAAGGTCCTAAATTTAATATGGCACAAGAGAAACCAGCACCCAAGCTGGAAACCAAAATCTCAATTGAGGGTAAACTTCCGCCTCAAAATATCGAGGCTGAACAATCAGTTCTCGGAAGTTTGTTGCTGGATAAAGATGCAATCGTGAAAATTGCTGAAAGTCTCAAACCAGATCATTTTTATCGTGAACAACACGCCGAGATTTTTCGGGCGATACTGGTTTTGTACGAAAAGAGACAACCAGCTGATTTGGTTACTGTCACCGACATTCTTAAAAAAGCAGGTAAACTTGAGATTGCCGGTGGATCAAGCTATTTAACAACGTTAGTAAATTCGGTTCCAACAAGCGCACACATTGAACATTACTCTAATATTGTCAAGGAAGCTGCTACCAAGAGGGCTTTGATTGGTGCAGCAGCCAAAATTACCGAAGAAGCTTTTCGAGAAAGTGTCGAAATACGTGATTTGCTAGATCTTTCTGAACAAAATCTTTTCGGAATTTCACAAGATCATTTGCGTCAAAACTTTATTCCCCTTAAGGATGCACTGGCAGAGAGTTTTGATCGACTTGATGAACTGCACCGAAAGGGAAGTGGTTTGCGAGGAGTGTCTACTGGTTTTAATGAACTCGACAAAAAACTTTCTGGGCTGCAAGATTCGACACTTATTATTTTGGCAGCTAGACCATCCATGGGAAAATCAACTCTTTGTATGAATATAGCCCAACATTTAGGGGTTAAAGAAAAGATTCCAGTTGGGGTTTTTTCTCTTGAGATGAGCAAGGAGCAACTGGTGGACTTGATGTTGGCAAGTCAGTCTGAAGTCGATGCTTGGAAGATCACAACCGGCAATCTCAAGGAGGATGACTTTGAAAGCTTGTCAGAGGCTATGGGTGAACTTGCCGAAGCACCGATTTATATTGATGACACCCCAGGAATTTCGATCATGGAAATGCGTACCAAAGCCCGTCGATTGCAAATGGAAATGGGTTTAAAGCTTTTGATCGTTGATTACCTCCAACTAATTCACGGGAGAAATCTCGAAAATAGAGTCCAAGAAGTATCGGAGATTTCACAGGCCTTGAAAAATTTGGCACGAGAGCTAAAAATCCCAGTTCTAGCTTGCTCGCAGCTTTCTCGAGCCGTGGAGAGTCGTCAAGCAAAGATACCCCAGCTTTCTGACTTGCGGGAATCTGGGGGGATCGAGCAAGACGCCGATGTCGTTATGTTTCTTTATCGAGAAGATAGTGAAGATTTTGAAAACGTCAAGCTTTCAATCGCTAAGCATCGTAGCGGTCCTCTAGGAGATATTGATTTGAAATTTAAAGGGGAGAGAAGAAGATTTTTCCCGATCGAAAAAGCCCGCGCTTAATTAAATTTCCATTTGTAATTTTATGGTGCCGAGGGGGAGGGTCGAACTCCCACGATCTTGCGATCACGGGATTTTGAGTCCCGCGCGTCTGCCAGTTCCGCCACCCCGGCTTATTTATTAGGTTTGGATTATACAATTTTTAATTAAATTTTGCAAAGAAAAAAGACCTCTGGCGGATATTAGGTCTGCTCCAAAAGTCTTTATTGGTGGGCTAGTGTTGGATTACTTGTTTTTTGGTTCTCATCCAAACCTGCGTTTGACAGAATTTTTATTGCTAACAACTCCAAACCCAGATCTATGAGGTCAGAGTATGTTGATTTTAGCGCCCTCTCCAGGTTCTTTTGTCGTTTTTGTGCTTTTTTGTAATGTTTACCTTTTTCCAGAAGACGTGTGATTCTTTTTAATCTGGAAAGAAGTAATTCTGCGAGCTCAGATGTTTCCAGCTCTTTGAATTTAGGTAGCTGGGCGTTATCAAACTCAGCCTTTGAGAGAATTTCTCTAGCCTGTTTAATGAGCCCGGCTCTCTTACAGTCTCTAACAGACTGTACTATCAGGAAATCCATTAGGTAATAGCCGTTGCTACCGAATCGATCCCAAAACTTTCTTCGAATTCGAAGATAGCGTGAGAGTTCTAGTAGGCAGCTTTTCTCATGAGTGATAATAGTGCTATCACTCGGTGATTTCACGAATCTCCTCCTTTCCAATTTTATTCTATTACATTTTAAAGATAACAACCAACAACCAATCAATCTAGACAGGCAGTGATAGACTAATAGAACATGATCAACGTTAATGATTTGCGCTCAGGTGCAACCTTTCAGGAAACTGGCAATTTGTTTGAAGTGCTTGAATATTCTCATACCAAAATGGGTCGGGGAACCGCGACAATCCGTCTCAAAACTAGAAATCTGCGAACAGGAGCCTTAACCGAAAAAACTTTTACCTCTGGTGCAAAAGTTGATGATGCAGATTTGGACAAAAAAAATGGTCAGTTTTTGTATTTTGATGACTCAAGCGCAAGTTTTATGGATCCAGAAACCTTTGAACAGTTTAGTATCCCTATCAGAATTCTTTCAGGATCAGAAAAATATTTAAGGGAGGGTCAGGAATACTCTCTTTTGGTTTTTGGAACTGAGGTATTGAAAGTTGATCTACCAAGAACAGCTGATTTAAAAGTAATTGAAAGTCCTCCTGGGGTTCGCGGAGACACTGTTTCAAATGTCTATAAAGCGGTAAAGCTTGAAAACGGTTCAGAAGTAAAGGTTCCTTTGTTCATCAACGAGGGTGACACTGTAAAAATCGATACAAGGTCAGGGGAGTATATCGAAAGAGTTAAAAATTAAGATCGGTAAAGTAAGATTATTACAGCAATAAAAGAAATAAACCCTGAGGTCAACAAACCATTAACTAGAGGTAAATTTCTTTGAATGGATAAGTGAAATTCGTTTGGAATTCTCACAATTGCAAAACGACTAAAGATATTTTCTAAATGTTTATAACTCCCTAGAATAAAGTCCGGTAGAGTTCCAAGAAAAGCTCCTAACCAGAGTAAATACTGGTTTTCGTAACTATTGGTTAGAACAAATACAACACTGACCCCAATAGCGTAATCAAGAAAAATACCGCCAAAAATTTTCCTTGAAAAAGGCGCTTTTGGAGAACCATCCCAGTGAGGAATAGAGTCGAGTGCAAAATGGCTTAAAAAGGCAAGCGGTAAGCCGATAATTGGGTTTGGAATAACCTTAACGATTGCTGCTCCGACTAGTAAGTGGGGTGTAGAAAGCATTTATAAAAAAGCCTGTCAGTACTATTTAAAAATTTACTACTTGACTAGGTTTAGCTTCTATTATATACATCTAACAAGTTTACTGTCAAAAATAAAAAATGGTTGAAATAATTGCTTTCCTAAGTAACTCATTAGTTAGTGCCGTATTACTCGGTTATCTTGTTGTTTTGTGGTTGGCCTTAACCGCGTGGGCAGCCATTGATGTTTTTGCTCGAAGCAAAAGCTGGTTAATACGCTTAGGGTCGATTCTATTGGTGGGAATCGGTTCGGTTTTTGGTTTTATTTTATATTTGATTGTTCGACCACAAACAACTCTTGAGGATAGGGGTTTGCGAGAATTGGAAGAGAAAATTCTCGAGAGCCAATCCAAAGTTTTCTCCTGTCCCAAATGTTCAGAAATTTTACGTGATGAGTTTTTATTTTGTACGAATTGTGGTACAGCTGTTAAGCAGGAATGCCCAGGTTGCCATCGGGCTTTAGAAATTTCTTGGGCAAAATGTCCGTTTTGTGGTGTATTTGTCGGTCAGACTGTATTGCCCGAAATCAAGCAAGCACCCATTTTGTCAAATAGACCACTGAGAGACTCTCTACTTTCTTTGGTTAGAAAAATTATTTTTTTACCAAAAGAGCCTGTTGATATCAAAAGAGGTCGGGGTCGTCCAAGAAAAACTCCCTTACCCACACTTCCAGTTGTAAAACGCCCTCGGGGTCGTCCAAGAAAGAATGTTTAAGACAGACACACGAGTCGATAATCTTCGTAAAAAAATAATTGAAAAGAAACTGGGCGCTTTTCTAGTATCTAAAGCTGAAAATAGGTTTTATCTAACGGGTTGGTTAGGGGATAGGGAGTCTGGTTATTTGTTGATAACACCAAGGCAGAACTTTGTGATTACTGACAGTCGCTATACTGAAGAGGTAGTTAAAAGTGTTGCTGGTTTTGAGCTGAGGGAGTATGGTCAGGATGAAGAGTTTTGGAAAAAACTTTTTCGAGAATTAGCGTTAAACAAAGTTGGTGTTGAAGGATTGGACTTCTCACTTGCAGAGTTAAAGCGTTTTCGCAAAGCTACAAGAGGTAAATTTGTTCCACAAAGTAATTTAATTGAAGAGCTAAGGACAGTTAAGGACTCGGAAGAGATAAAACTAATTAAGAAGGCGATTTCGATTGCAGATAAAAGCTTTGAATTTGTTTTGAAAAATATCAAATTGGGTCTGAGAGAGAGAGAAATAGCTTGGGAAATTGAGAAGTTTATGCGAGATTTAGGTGCGAGTAAAAACGCTTGGGATAACTTAATTGTCGCTTCAGGACCCAACTCATCAATGGCTCATTATCCGGCGGGAGATCGAAAAATAAAGAAAGGAGATACTATATTGCTTGATTGGGGCTGCTTTTACAAAGGTTACTGTTGTGATATTTCTCGAGTCGTTTTTTTGGGGACTCCAACCTTAAAACAAATAGAAGTTTATAATTTAGTATTGAAAGCTCAGAAAAAAGCTGTTGAGAGGGTGAGAGCGGGGGTTAAAACTAAAGTCTTGGACAAAGCAGCTCGTGATTTTTTGAAAACTAAGTCAAAATACTACTTCACTCATGCGGTTGGACATGGAGTGGGAATCGAAGTACACGAGCTTCCAAGGATAAATGAGAAAGCCAAAGAAAAGCTGGGGGTTGGAAATATCATTACAATTGAGCCAGGTATTTATGAACCTGGTTGGGGTGGTGTAAGAATTGAAGATATGTATCTAATTGAAGAAAACTCAGCAATTGAATTGACCAAATCTCCAAAGAAAATAACTGAAATTATTGTAAGTTAAAAGCTGCTTTTGATAAAAAGCTTTTTATGCTAGAATTAGCTTCGAAATGAAAATTACTCTTTCAGATGAGCTGTTAAACAAAATTTCTGCTGAGGTTTTAATATTCCCAATGTTTGAAGAGGAAACAAAGAACTTACCAGAAAGTCTCAAAGGTATTCTGGGAAGGGAGCAGTTAGACTTGGGGAATGATTTTAGCGGTAAGTTATATGAAACTTTTCTAATTCCACAATTGCCAAAACTTTTGTTAGTTGGTGCTGGCAAAAAATCGGATTTTAACGCAAGACTAGAAAGAAATGTTGCTGGAACTGCAGCCAGAAAAATAATTAAATCCAAATTAAAAAAAATTGCCTTTGACGCTAGAATTTATACCAAACCAAGTTTAATAATTGAAGGTATAGGTTTGGCTGAATTTGATCCAGGAATTTACAAAACTAAAGAAAAAACTTCAAAAATCGACGATTTGATTGTTTTGGGTAAAATCTCCGCTTCTGAAATTAAAAAAACCCAAAATTTGGTTGAGGTTACCAATTGGGCGAGAAGTATTGTGTTAGAGCCAGCCAACAAAATTACCCCAAAAGCTATGGTCGAGGAAGCAAAAAAGTTGGCAAGAACATATAAATTTTCAATTGAGGTTTACGATGAGAAAGAAGCAGCAAAAAAGGGAATGGGGGCTTTTGTTGGAATTGCACAAGGAAGTCACCAACCTTCTTATATGTTAGCTTTGAAATACATTTATAAAAAAGAAGCACTTACTTTGGGAGTTGTTGGAAAAGGAATTACTTTTGACTCTGGTGGTATCTCTATAAAACCAAGTGATCGAATGCATGAAATGAAAATGGATATGGCTGGAGCTGCAACTGCAATTGCATTTATGAAATTAGTGGGAGAATTAAAACCAAAAATTAACGTTGTAGTAGTCACACCTTTAACTGAGAATCTTCCAGGTGGTGGGGCTTTAAAGCCAGGTGATGTTGTCAAAGCACTAAACGGAAAAACTATCGAAGTTCTTAATACCGACGCTGAAGGCAGGGTGGTACTAGCAGATGGTTTGGTACTGTCACAGAAGCTTGGAGCAACCAAAATAATTGATTTGGCTACTTTGACTGGGGCTGTAATTGTTGCACTCGGCAGTGAGGCCACAGCAGCTCTTGGAAATAAGGAAGATTTTCTTGAGAGTGTGGTCGACTCTGGTGAAGAAGTCGGTGAGCGTATTTGGACTTTACCGATTTATCCTGAACATAAGGAGTTGTTGCGTAGTGATGTCGCAGATGTGGCAAACATACCACCTTCAAGGGGTGCTGGTGTGATAGCAGGAGCAGTTTTTCTGCAGGAGTTTATCGAGAAAAACAATTCTTGGGTACATCTTGATATTGCTGGTACTGCCTGGTTGGACAATGAAAAGCCATATTTAGCCAAAGGTCCTACTGGAATAGGGGTTCGAACACTAGTAAATTTGTTAGACAAACTATCCTAAAGCAGAGGAGGAAACATCACAAATATCCTTACAAAAATTATTTCTAATCGAGGTTTTCTGCTACTTTGGTTGGCCCAAATTACTTCTCAAATTGGGTTGAACGCCCTTTATTTTATCCTGACAATTAAAATTTATGATCTGACCAGATCAAGTGTAGCAGTCAGTATTTTGTTGCTTACTTTTACACTCCCAAGCATCTTTTTTGGTTATTTGGCAGGAGTCTACGTTGACCAGCTTTCGCTAAAGCGGGTTATGTTACTAACGAATATAGTCAGAAGTATTTTGGTTATGCTTTTACTTTTCACGATGAATTCGCCAATAATTTTACTAATTTTGGTTTTCCTATTAGCCTTTGTGACTTTGTTTTTCGTTCCGGCTGAAGGTGCTGCAATACCTGCTTTGGTAGATGATAAGAGACTTATCGCAGCCAATAGTTTGTTTTCTTTAACCTTGCAAGTCGGTATAGTCATTGGTTTTTTGATTGGCGGGTTTTCTTTGAGTTTCTTCGGCGAAAAAATAACTTTGTTTTCAGTTTTCGTTTTGTTTGTTTTGTCGCTGCTTTTTAATTTATTTTTACCAGATAATATTCGGGCAGATATTGAAGAGCGAAAAGGTGGTATGTTAGCAAATTTTGTCAAAGGTGTAGTGTTTGTTTTTAGTAAAAAAATTATTCGAGATTCAATTTTCTTTTTAACACTTTCAACTACAATTGTTCTTGTTTTGGCAGCTATTGGCCCAGGGTATGTAGATAAGGTTTTACAAACCAAAGTGGCTGATGCTAGCTTGTTGATTATCGTTCCAGCCACTTTTGGTATGGCGCTTGGAGCTATAGTAATTGGTACAGTTGGACACCGATTTAAAGAGAGAACTATGGTTAATTCAGGTTTACTTAGTATGGGGCTGACTTTTTTGCTGATTACTTATCTTAGTTCAGCAAATTTTGGAACTACCTATTATTTGTTTTCACTTTTACTAATATTTTTTTTGGGTTTTGAAAATGCTTTAATTACAATTCCGGTGACCACTGATTTTCAAAAACATACCCCAGAGGAACTGAGAGGTAGAGCTTACGGTGTTTTGAGTACCTTTATCAGCGGTGTGGCAACACTACCTGTATTAGTTTCCGGTGTAATTAGTGATACATTTGGTGTTAGAACTGTTCTTCTAGGACTTGGTATTACAGTTCTGTCGTTTGGTATTTACCGTCTTAGAAAAAGAGCAGTATAATCTAAAAGATGTACCCAACGTTGCTCCATCTTGGTCCAGTTACAATCTACTCCTATGGATTTTTCTTATCGATTGCTTATTTGTTGGCAACTTACGTTTTTTGGAGGGAGGGTAAAAAGCAAGGCTACCAAGAAGAGAAATTAATTGATTTTTCTGTAATTGCTTTGGTAGCAGCAATTTTTGGAGGTAGGCTACTATATTCACTATTAAATCTAAATATTTTTACCGCTGATCCGATCAAAGTACTATTTTTTTGGGAGGGTGGTTTTGCTTACTTTGGAAGCTTTGTGGCCGTAATGCTGGCTGGGAGTTTTTTAATAAGGAAGTGGCGTTGGAGCTTTTTACAGATCGCTGACATTGGTTCTCTGGCTGTTTTGGTAGCGATTATTGTTGGTAAAATCGGTAGTTTTTTGTCAGGTAATGATTACGGTAGTCTTACTTCACTTCCTTGGGGAGTGAGTTCTGTTTTTTTGGAAGGATCGAGACACCCAGTCCAACTGTATGAAGCCTTATTTAACCTGGTTCTTTTAATAATTTTATATAAATTTTATAAATCTAATATTTCTCGTGTCGGTCAGCTTCGTAGTGGGGCAGTTTTCTTTTATTTCCTTTTCTTTAATAATCTAGGAAGACTCGTTTTGGAAAGTTTTAGAGGGGATAGTAGTTACCTAGGGCCTTTTAGATTTGCTAGTTTGTTTAGTTTTGCTGTTGCTCTTCTGGCTCTAGTGGTTATATACTTTTACCAGTTTCGAAATTTATCAGGGGACATCAGAACTATTTCTAAATATGTTCTTGGTATAAAATTGCGTTTGAGAATTCCATTACCAAAAAGAAAGGTAAATCAATGAACTTGGAACATTTTAAAGTAAAATTAAAGGCTGAAAAGGAAAATCTTGAGAAGGAAATTAAATATTACCAAAAAGAAGACCCTTATTCGGACAAAACAAGAGCAACCGGGATCTCGGAGGATGGTATTACTGAAACTGAAGAACACGACCGCTTAAGCGCAACAAAAACAGAACTTGAAAAAACCCTAACAGAGGTAGAAGCAGCTTTAGCGCGTCTTGAGCAAGGAAAGTTTGGCAAATGTAGCAATTGTGGCAATCAAATTTCAGAAGAACGTTTGGACATTATGCCTAGCGCAAGTTTGTGCTTATCTTGTCAACAAAAGCAAGTTCGTGCATAATTAATACATTAAGGATCAAATATGGGACAAAGAATTTTAGTTGTAGAGGATGATGAATTTTTAAGAGAACTTTACGAAGAGCTTCTCAAAGGGGAAGGTTATGAGGTTACTGTGGCTATTGATGGTGAGGAAGGCTTGATGCATATGGGAGAAGGTGGGTTTGAACTTGTTCTGCTTGATATTATGTTACCAAAAATGGACGGATTAGAGATATTAAGACATATGAAGGATAAACCTGCAAAGCAACCAAATGGACCAGTTGTACTCTTAACAAACTTAGGTCAAGATTCAATTATTAAAGAAGGTTTTGCACTGGGAGCTTCTGGATATTTAATAAAATCCGCTATGAATCCTGATCAAGTTTTGTCTGAAGTTAAAGTATTTTTGAATAAAGCCAATCTAAACAGCCCAACTTAATGCATGTTTTAAAGGTAAAGATAAAGCCTAAGCTTGATCGACTCGATCAATTTGTTTCCTCAGAAGTAAAAGAAATTACTCGTTCCAAAGCAAAAAAACTTATTAAAGACGGTTTTATTAGAGTTAATAACTCCCAAACAGAGCCTTCATATAAAATATCAAAAGGGGATTCTGTCCAAATTGAGGTTCCGGTAAATCCAGAAGTAAGTCTTTTGCCCGAGAAAATTCCATTAAAGATTATTTTTGAAGATATGGATGTGATCGTGGTTGATAAACAACCAGGTTTGATCGTTCACCCTACCCTTGATCACCCCAGGGGAACGTTAGTAAACGCACTTTTATCTCATCTTGGTGATGTCACACAAGAGGTTGGATTAAGGCCTGGAGTTGTGCATCGATTAGACAAAGATACCTCTGGATTAATTGTCGTTGCAAAAAACAAAATCTCGCTTGAAAATCTTAAGAATCAATTTAAAAATAGGGAAGTACATAAAAAATATTTGGCCTTAGTTCAAGGTAAGGTGAAAAAGGAAACAGGAGAGGTAAATGGTAGTATTATCAGACACCCAAAGTTTAAATCTAAATTTATTGTTTCTGCGGAAGGTAAGGATGCAATTACAAAGTATAGAGTAGTGGAGCGGTTTGGTGATAATCTTACTTTATTGGAGCTTGAACCACTGACAGGAAGGACACATCAACTCCGGGTACACCTATCTCATATAGGTCACCCCATTGTTGGGGATAAACTCTATGGTGGTCGGATGTTACTTAACCGGCAATTTTTACACGCATCTAATTTAAACCTAAAGCACCCAACAACAAAAATAGAGCTTAGTTTGAAATCAGGTTTACCAGATGATTTGGATAAATTATTAAAAAAGCTTAGAGATTCATAATGTTGAAGTCAGAATAATTTAGTTTATGCCAGACGCTAATGTTTTTTTAATTATTGGTGCCGTTATTGCCTTATCAGCCTTTCTTGGTGCTTGGTTTAATTTTCTCCGCCTTCCCTTAATTTTGGCTTATATCATCACAGGTATTCTTGTCGGTCCGCTACTGATAAACGAACCGTCTCATCAGGAGATTTTTAAACTAATGCAAGAGCTTGGTTTAAGTTTTTTGCTATTCTTAGTTGGACTTGAGATCAAAATAGATGATTTGAAGCAATTCGGAAAAGAATCGATTAAAACTGCAGTAATTCAGATTGCAGTCACGTTTGGACTAGCTTTCTTACTTTCAAATATTGTCGGTTTGGATTGGGTAGCTAGTTTTTATATAGCAGTTGGTTTGACTTTCTCTAGTACCGTAATCGTGGTAAAACTTTTAACTGAAAAGCGGGATTTTGACTCATTGCACGGTAAGATTTCAATTACAGTACTTTTGGTTCAGGATTTGGTAGCAATTGGTTTTTTAGTAATTCTTTCTGGTATAAACGTTGACGGCAAGGGTTTTAATATTGCTTCTTTACTGATAACACTTTTTGTCGGAGCGGTACTAGTAGCTTTAATATATTTCCTTCAGCGGAAATTACTCCCATATCTTTTTGAAAGACTTGCCCGAAACTTAGAGCTCTTATTTTTATCAAGCATAGCCTGGTTGTTTCTTGTTGTGGCAGCTTTCGCCAGCGTAAATTTTTCAATAGAAATAGGTGCTTTTATGGCCGGTATTGGGCTTGCGGCATTGCAGCAAGAGCATCAGATAGCAGCCAGAATCCACCCACTGAGAGATTTTTTCGTAGTGTTGTTTTTTATCGTTCTCGGTAGCGAAATTGCTCTTGATTTCAATTTTGTAATTCTCGGGCAAGCACTTGTGTTTAGTTTATTTGTACTTTTGGTAAAACCTCTAATAGTAATGGTTACTCTTGGTAGGCTAGGCTTTAGAAGACGGACAGCCTTTATGGTAGGTTTGTCATTGGCACAAGTCTCTGAGTTTTCTTTGGTAGTTTTGTTTCTCGCTCTTAGAAACGGGCAGGTCGATAGGGAAGTTGTCAACGTAGTAACATTAACTGCTCTGATTACCATTGCAGTTTCAAGTTACGGTTTATTCTTTGCGACCAAAATCTATCGTAGAATTGAAAAGCATCTTAAAGTTTTGGAAATCAGAGATATAAAAATCGAAAAGCAAATCAGTAACACTCTTGAAGACCACATTGTCCTTATAGGTTCTGATCGATTAGGGTTAGAAATATTAAAACAACTGCAGAAACAAAACCAGAACATATTAGTTGTTGATTTCAATCCAAGTATTGTTAAGTTGTTAAAAGAAATGCAGATAGATTATCTTTTTGGTGATATTACTGATCCAGATATTTGGGAGGAAGCTAGAATAGAGAAAGCCAGTTTGGTAATTTCTACTGTTTTTGATCCTAATGATACTGAAGAAATTCTTGCAAATATATTTAAGCTTACAAAAAAACCAACAGTTTTTGTTACCGCTGCTGAAAGAGATTGGGCAGTAAAGTTTTATAACGCTGGTGCTGATTATGTGATTGTTCCAAGAATTCTTTCAGGACATCAAGTAGCACATTTATTAACCCCTGCAAGACTGGATGAGATTAGAGAAGGTCATATCAGAAAAGATCATCTAGATGAATTGCGTGAAACTATGAAGAAATTAGCTCTTTAAGGACTTTAGTAAGTTTTCGTAGTCTTTTGATAGGTTAGAGTTTATCTGGTGGGTTGTAAGAATAGTTGGATAATCTTTGTAGGCGTATTTTTTTACTGCCCAGTTGACTTTATCATTAGTTTCCCTGGTTATTTCTAGTTTCAAAGCTACTTGATTTGGTTGCCCATACTGATCGACAAATTTAGTTGTGTAGGAACTGATACTTAACTTTTGAACGTCGCTAATATTAAAAACTTTAGTAGCAAAGTCGGCAAAGTTTTCGTATGAGGTCTTAATAATAAAAGTGCCATCAGTAGATGAGATTACGTAAGCAATTTCGGCTAAACCGCTAGAATTGATAGTTAAATTCTTTTTTAGACTATTGGATCCAATAATCTCATCAAATGCCTTTTGCAGCCGATTTAGTGGTTTTGCTGCCTCAGTAGCTGATCTGCTAGCCTCCTCTTTTTCTTTCTGGGATTTTTCTAAAGCTTTTTTTGGATCAGACTCTTGAATAGTTTTAGAGGTTTTTCTAGAAGTTTGCGAAGCGAGGAATAAAATCAAGATTAAAAACACAAGTAGTACAGCTATAGCTGCGAGAGTAATAAGAATAATTCGTTGCTTCTTTTGCTTCTTTATTTTTTCTGCTGGAACATTGGGGTCAGGTGTTGATTTTATCAAATCTGATATTTGACTAGGCAGTTGCATACTACTCTCATGGTAGTGAAAATGACTTTACTCTGTCAAGGAATATAGTTAAGGGCCTCGACTTAAATGCGTATAACTGTGGTAACATTTACTCTAAATGGGAAGCAAAATTAAGTTTAATCTTTACGACCAACATGGTTTTAGTAACAGTAAGTCATTGTTAAATGAAAAGCGTAACAAACAGACAAAACGGTTGTTTAAGCTACTGCTTATAATTATTTCTGGACTTTTTGTTTTTACTTTTTTGGTAAAACTACCTTCGATTATTAATGTTTTCGCAAAACCATTCCCAAAAGTACAGAATAATTTAGTAAACCAAAACAATATAAATTTTAACTTTAGAACAAATATATTATTGATAACTCATTATTCAAATCAACTACTGGAAATATCATTAGGAAGCCTTGATCCAACTGATAAGAAAGTTCACATACTTAGCCTAGACCCAAATCAAAACATTTATGGAGAGAAAAAGGATACCACCCTTAAAGAATTATTCGCATTAAAAGTCAATGACAGTACTTATTTAGAAAAACTGACAGCTAAACTTATTGAAACTTTGGGTTTTCCAATCGATGGTTACATTTTGCTTGACCAAAAAAACTCATGGCAAAAAAAGGATCAGCTTGAGAGAGTAGCAGATGAAGTTTTTTCCTTTGGCTTCTTCTTAAACTTTTTTAACATCAAATCTCATCTTGACTCTAATTTGAGGACAAATCTCTCGGTTGGAGATTTTAATACGTTAATTTCCAGAGTAAAAAGCTTGCGTCCAGAGAGGTTTACTATTTTAGAGCTTAGGGGAGGTAATGACACTCAAGGTTATCTACAACACAATTCTTTAAATAAATATTTTGGCTTAATTTTAACAGACAGTCGAATTATTAGTGAGGAGTTAACAGTCACGGTAGTTAACGCCAGTAGAGTAGAAGGAGCTGGAACTATTATGAAAAACATGCTTAACAATATTGGCCTTCGTGTTGTAGAGGTACGGACTGGTAATGTGCTTGAAAAAAGTGAGTTGGTCAGTAAAAGAAAAACTAGTTTAGATCAAAGACTATCTAATATGTTCAAAAACGGTATAAAAGATCGAATTGACAGGAAAATTAATGTTGATACTGAAGTTTATATCGGGAATGACATAGCAAAATATTTTGATTTTTAATTCAGAACCCTTTTAAACGACAAAGCCCCCCGAAGGGGACTCTGTCACGAGAAAGGACTATTTTGGCCCTTCCTCGGAAGAAAGGAGAGAGATCACTGCGATATTAGCATGATTTCTTTAAAAAGTCAAATTAAGATTAAGGGTAAAGTAATAAGCTAAAATTGACTTTTAGCTATAAATAATAGTAAGATTAGCTTTGTGTTAGATTGGAGATGAGAAAAAGAGAGCAAAAATGGCCTTAATAATCATTGTTTTCATAATTGTTATTGTAGCCTTCTTCTTTGCCTATAGAACTGCATTACAGCAAGAAACTAAAGGAAGCAAGAAGTCGGATATTACTGAGGGAGTTCTCCTTTCAATTCGTTTACCCAAAGAAAATGAAAAATTACCGATCGCAGCCGAGCAAATGTTTGCTTCCTTACATGGTTTGTTGAAATTTTCTCCAACCTCCCAGGAACATGTTTCATTAGAAATTGTAAGTTCTTCAGAAGGTATTAGTTTCTATGCTTTTACTCCACGACAATTCAAAAGTTTTGTTGAAAGTCAAATCTATGCTCAATATCCAACAGCTGAAATCAGGGAGGCTGTTGATTATTCCAGGAGTATTTCTGATAACTCCTCAGTTATTGGTACGGAACTTGTTTTAGCCAAAGATTTCATTTTCCCCATAAAAACTTTTCGAGATTTTGAGGTAGATCCTTTAGCTGCAGTTACTAGTGCTCTTGGTAGCGTACGTAATGGAGAGCAAATTTGGGTGCAGATTCTTGTACGTCCAATAGATGACTTTTGGCAAGACAGAGGTCATGACTATGTCAAAATGATTCGCGAGGGCAAAGAGCCAGTTGCCTTAAACGCTTCTGAAATCATGCTTGATGTTGGAAAGCATATCCTTTCTGTCGGAACCAATGTCGTTCCTTATATGATGAAGGGTCCTACTGAAGTTGACCCAAGAGCAGCGAGTGCCCATACTCCAGCACCAAGGCTTTCTGCTGGTCAAGAGCTGGATTTAAAAATGATCGAGAACAAACTTTCCAAGATTGGTTTTGAAACTAAGATTAGGGTGATAGCAGCAGGTGCTTCTGCTGGAATTGCCCAAGAAAGACTCGCTTCGGCAATTGCTTCTTTTAAGCAGTTTTCTACAGCCTCTCTTAATAGTTTTGAATCTGACCCTGATGGACCAAAAACTGCAGAATTGCTTAAAAATTATCAGGAAAGATATTTTCCTGAGAATGAGGCGGGAGACTATGTTTTAACGATAGAAGAGCTAGCTTCGATTTTTCATTTACCAAATGTTTCGGTTGAAACTCCAACTATTGATTGGACTCGATCGAAGAAAGGGGAACCACCACTGAGTCTTCCTTCTGAAAATGTTACTTACATTGGCAAAACTTATTTTCGTGATCATGAGACTAAGTTTGGTATTAAAAAAGCTGATCGACGAAAACACATGTATATCATCGGTAAAACCGGTGTCGGTAAATCAACGATGATAAAGAATATGATCATTCAAGATATGCGTGCTGGTAATGGGGTTGCGATTTTAGACCCACACGGACAGTTAATTGATGAGTTACTCGAATTTGTACCTGAAAATCGACTTGATGATGTTGTACTTTTCAACCCAGCTGACAGCGATAACCCAGTTTCATTGAATATGTTAGAAATGGTTGATACCAAACAGAGGACCTTAATTGCTGATGGGCTACTTGATGTCTTCAAGAAGTATTTTGAAAATAGCTGGGGTCCAAGACTTGAGTATATTTTGAAGAATTGTATTTTGACATTGCTCGAGGTGCCAAACACTTCACTACTGTCAATTTTACGTTTATTGGTAGATAAAGATTATCGTAAATACATTGTTAATCTAATTAACGATCCACAGATGAAGAACTTTTGGATCAACGAGTTTGCGCGGCTTGAGCAAAATGAACGTCTTATTACGGAAGCAATTTCGCCAATTCAAAATAAGGTTGGTCAATTCCTAAATAGCGAATTGATCAGAAACATTGTTGGACAACCTAAATCAACTATAAAAATCGACGATATTATCAACAACCGTAAACTTTTCTTTGTTAATTTGGCTTCAGGACGAATCGGTTCAAATAATACGTCCCTTCTTGGAGCAATGATTGTTTCGCAACTTCAATTTGCTGCGATGCGACGGGTTGATATTCCTGAAGAGCAGCGAACTGACTTCTTCCTTTATGCTGATGAATTTCAAAATTTTGCGACAGATAGTTTCGCAGTAATTCTTTCCGAAGCCAGAAAATACCGGCTTGATTTGACCATCACACATCAATATATCGAACAAATGCCGCAGACTGTTAGAGACGCTATTTTTGGAAATGTCGGTACATTAATTTGTTTTGGAGTAGGGAATCAAGATGCTGCTTTTCTGGAAAAAGAATTTAGCCCGGTGTTTTTGGCTAATGATTTTGTTAATCTAGGTCGATTTGAGATGTACCTTCGGTTACAGATTGATGATATGGGTTCCCAGCCTTTTTCGGCGCTCTCATTACCACCAGCAACAGACGCAACTCATTTAGCTCAGAGAGCAATAGCTGCTTCTAGGGCAAAGTATGGTCGAGAAGTTGAAAAGGTTGAAAGACTGATTAAGAAATGGACCGAAACCAAATTTAGACCGGGACTACCACCTCAACCACCGGCTTGGTCACTGCAAGAGACAACACCAGAACCAACAGTTTCAAGGGAAACAACTGTTACTACAGTTAACCAACCTTCAATAGTTCCAAATCAACAGCCCCAAGCAACTTCAGTAGTTTCTAATGAACCAATTGAAGGGGGGCAAGTATCTCAAACTTACCAACAACCAATAGTTACAGAACCAGCACAACCCCAAACTCCAGTTGCTTCGGTGGTTCCATTAGAACCAGAGCAGCAATTTACCATTCCGCAACCAGACTCACCATTGGCTGATTTACTAGCAGAAGAAACTAGAAAGGTTAGTTCGGTTGAAAAATTTGAAACAATTGAAGAAATGACTGCTCCTAATGATGCCCAAGTATTATCCCCAGATCCAACTACAAATATTTTACCTAATCAAACTATCTACGGCTCACAGAGGGATAATCAACAAGGTTCTGCTACACCAGAGTCATCTATACCAAACACTCAATCTCCTCCAATTCATCAAGGTCCTGCAACTGTTGGACCACAAGATCCAAATGGGGAAGTTGAGATTTTTCGTTTTCCACAATCAAGTGAAATACAGCAACATGATAAAACTGAAATTAGATAAAAAAGGAGAAAAAAATTAATGAACAGTAAAAACATTGATCTCATAAAGCAGGCTTTAGTATCAGCTGAATCTAGCATAAAGCTGGCAAAACAATTGCTAACTGACCTGGAAACTGGAAAAATTGAAACCGCTGTCCCACAAAATAAAGAACAGAATAAGAATCTACCAGGTCTGACTGGAAGTTTTGACGGTGAAAACATGGTAACAACTACTGGAGAGACCTTTCCTGTACCCGCAAATTACGCAAGTAAAAGTATGTTGGTTGTTGGAGACACTTTGAAATTGGTTGAAGAGGGTAAAGAGAAACGATTTAAACAAATAGAGCACGTCAAACGTTTTCGTACAAATGGAATTCTTACAAAAAAAGATGGGAAGTGGAAAGCAATTACTCCAGAAGGTACCTATAAAGTTTTGCCAGTTACAGTTGAGCATTTAGGGGGAGATGTTGGAAGCGAGGTTGTTCTACATCTTCCGGCTAACAATCTTACAGTTTCATACGCTGCCATCGAATCGCTAAAAGGTGAGAAAAAAGCGTCGATAGAATCGAATTCAAGTGAGGTAGAGAAAGATAAAACTAATGAGCAAAAGAAAGCTACTGAAAAACCACTATTGGTGGATCAAAAACCAGTTCCAGAATCTACGAAACCTGAAGTCAAAGCAGAGTCAGAAGTGAAAAAAATAGAAGTTCAAAAGAAAGAAATTGTAATTGACGATAAATCCTCGAAAGAAATCAAACTTGATGAAAAACCTAAGGTTACACCTCAACCAAAACCGATCGAAGTAAGTCCAAAGCAAGAAGTGACAAAGAAACCAGAACCACAAAAAGTAGAACCTGTTGTCGCAACTGTTCCTATTTTAGACAAACCAGCCGAGGTGATACCTTCAATTGTAGCACCAAAACCAATGGAAATTTCTCCAGAGGAAGATGAATTAGCTTAAGGATTAGGTTATTTCTGTGAAAAATTTTCCTCGTCCTCGATCATATCTGGAAGAGGCGCTTCGACTTCAATTGGAGTATGTTCAGTGGGTGTTTCTTCATCCGAGTTAAGTTCCTCAAGGCTTGCTTCATCGACAATCTCACTGGTTTCGTCGCTATTGGAACCCTCGTGTTCTTTTAGGTAGCTTACCGACTCTTCTCTTACAAATGGCGTAAAATTGTTATTTTCGATTGGGAAAGTTGGGTGCGCCAATTTTTTTGACCTTTTTACTTCTCTTAAAAATACAGATAGAGTAGAGCTGACTGAGTCTTTACCAACTTTGACAGCCTTAACAATTGCTTCAAACTGACTTCCTAAACGTAAAGCTTGAGAGATCTCTTCGCCCCAACTAGATTCCAATTTTCCGAGCCGGTGATTGTCATCAGAGATTATTGTGATATCTTTTTTGTTCGGGTTTAGATCAACTTTGTCCCCAGTGCGTAGTGAGATTAAAACTTTTGGCATGGCCAAATCGACAACCTCAATGACTCGAGTTTTACCAGGTTCCTCAATGAAAGCGTCTGGATCAAATGTTGATCTGGTTTCTTTTATCTTAATACTACTGCCCCTTAAGGTTGATAACCTCTCTAAGTTTCTTTGGGCAATAGGATTGTAAGGGTCAATCTCCAATATTTTCTTATACACTGAATTTGCTTTGTTTACCTGACCCAATTCTGCGTACGCATGTCCAAGGCGATTGAGGACATTTACATCGTCGGGATATTCTTCTGATAATTCAATATTAATTTTTATTGCCTTTTCCCAACTATTTTCAAGAGCAGCATCAACCGCTTCTTGATTACGTGGGTCTAGTTCAGCTTGATTTGACATAAGACTAATTTATTACATGGTAT
>JANWIZ010000043.1 GCA_025449635.1 Patescibacteria group bacterium | reverse complement strand
TTATTAAAACTTTAGTTGAGCTTCGTGACCTTGGAAACACGGTAATTGTAGTTGAACATGACAAAGAGGTTATGTTAGCAGCTGATTTTCTTGTAGATATTGGACCTGGTGCCGGGGAGCATGGAGGCAGAATTGTTGCTCAGGGAAAACCAGTTGAGGTAATAAATAATAAAGACTCAATTACTGGCGGGTTTTTGTCAGGTGAAAAAGCAGTTGGCAACAAGTTTTTAAATAAAAAAACGGATCAGAAAGTGGGTGATAAACTGACGATAAAGGGAGCGCAAGAACACAATCTTAAAAATGTCGATGTAGAAATCCCACTTGGGAAGTTTGTTTGCGTTACAGGTGTTTCTGGAAGTGGAAAATCAACTTTAGTGGAGGATATTCTGCGGAAAGCACTTGCGGAGAAGTTTTATGGTTCGAAGGAAAAACCTGGGAAGCATAAGCAAATTTTGGGAACCGAGAATATCGATAAAGTTATTGATATTGATCAATCACCAATCGGTCGAACACCAAGAAGCAATCCCGCAACGTATACAGGCGCATTTACTAATATTCGGGATATTTTTGCCTCGACTCCAGATGCTAAGGCAAGGGGGTACTCAGCTGGAAGATTCTCTTTTAATGTAAAAGGTGGGCGTTGCGAAACTTGTCAGGGTGACGGAGTCATCAAAATTGAGATGCAATTTCTCCCAGATGTCTATGTAACTTGCGAAACCTGTCTCGGTAAGCGTTACAATCGAGAGGCTTTGGAAATCAATTATAAAGGCAAGAACATTGCAGAAATTTTGCAAATGACTATTGAGGAAGCAACTGATTTTTTTACAAATATACCTGCAATTAAGGTTAAATTAAAAACCATGCTAGATGTCGGCCTAGGGTATATGAGGTTAGGTCAAAGCGCGACAACTTTATCTGGTGGGGAAGCTCAAAGAGTAAAATTAGCAGCAGAGCTGGCGCGTAGAAGCACTGGACGAACTTTATATATCTTAGATGAACCGACCACAGGTTTGCACTTCGCTGATATTGACAATTTATTAGCAGTTCTTCACCGCTTGGTCGAAATGGGTAATACAGTTTTAGTAATAGAGCATAACATTGATGTGATAAAAACCGCAGATCATATAATTGATCTTGGTCCTGGGGGTGGTTTTTCTGGAGGAAGTATTTTGGCCGTAGGGTCTGTAAAGCAAGTAATCTCAACTCCAGCTAGCGCCACTGGAAAATATCTAGCAAAAGTATTTAAATAGTAATTGAAAAATTCACAAACTTATTTTATAGTACAGCTATAATCATTAGTTATACAGCTAGTGTGAGCTTTTAAAAAATTTCTATGAAAAAGAGACGATTTAATATTAGTAGTAATCCTGAAAGTCCAAAAGAATTATCTCAAGACATTGAGAAACTTGATCAATGGTTAATGCAATTATTCACAAAACTAGCAGCGCGGGAAAATTCAGTTAAAGAGTTGTGTGAGATAGTAGTTGGCGAAGCGTTAAAAATTTTTGAGGTCGAGGGGGCTGCAATTTTTCTTGCAGATTTGAACCAAAAATCTTTAAGCCCGGTCGCATTCAAAGTAGTCAAAAAAATAGAAAACTTAGAGCTAATGAAAAAGTTTTCGTTAGAAACAATCCCTATCGATTCTAATCTTGCCTCTTCACAAGCTTTTAGAACAGGAAAGGTGTATGTGTCCCAAGGAAATATTGCTCAGACAGTGAAAAAGGGTGGGTTTAGAATAGTCTTTTCCTTCCCAATTCAAAAAAAAGGTAAAACAGTTGGAGTTTTTTCTTTGGCTAGACTGAAAAAAGACATGCTAACTCCACGTCAGATTGGAATCGCAGAGCTTTTGGCAGTTTATCTTGGGGTAAAAATAGATAATTTAAATTTTGCAACGCAAACACAGCAGCAAAAAGAAATGATGGAGGTTATTCAAAATTCGATAAGTGAAGGGTTGTCTTTACATGGTGAAGACGGAACAATTTTTTACGCCAACAAGGCCGTTGCAAAACTATTTGGTACAACTAAAAGTACTATCGGATTAAAACGAGAAGAGTTAATTAAACAATGGAATAAGTATCATCGTTATTCACTTGAAAGACTTTTTGATCCTGAAAAAATGACACAAACAGTTTTTAAAGAAAAAAAACCCTATTTAAATGCGCTACTTAAGGTAAACTCTGTCCCAATAAAATATATCGAAGCTGATTATTTTCCAATTGTTGCTAGGCGAAAATTAAAAGGAATGGCCGCTTCTTACAGGGATGTAACTAGGGTAAAAAAACAAGAGGAAGAAATAAACAAAAAAATCACAGAACTTCTTACTGAAAAAGAGAGATGGGAAGCTATTTATACAAATGTTGATGAAAGCATTTGTATATTAGATAAAGATTTTAAAATTATTCATATGAATTCTGCCTGTGAAGCGATCCTAGGGATGTCTCTTGAACAGGTAAAAAACCAGTCTTATTCAAGGGTTTTTGATTGCCATACGAAAAAAGGTTTACATTACCCCGAATTTTCTCCGCTAGAGAAAATTTTAATTACCAAAGAGCCAATTGCTTATGACGAACATTTGCATACAAATTCCAGTGGTGAAGAAGTTTGGGTTGGGATTAGTGCTTCTCCGATCCTAAACATTAACGAGGAGATTGAAGAAATAATTTTAGTCATGAGGGACATTAGTGCAATCAAGGAAATTGAAAAAGCAAAAAGCGAATTTGTTTCAATTGCCTCTCATGAACTTAGAACACCTTTAACTGTAGTTAACGGTTATCTCTCATTACTACTTAGTGGCGATCTTGGTGATTTTACTGATAAAACCTCACGCCAAAATTTGCGTAGTGTGCTTCTAAAATCGGCCCATGAAACTGAGCGTTTGACCAGGTTGGTTAGCGATTTATTAGATGTTTCTCGAATTGAAGAGAAGAGAATGTCACTTGATCGAAAAGTTTTGAACATAGAAGAGCTTATAAATGAAGTTACTGACGAGGTAAAAAACTTGGCAGCTGCCAAAGAAATACAAATTGTTTCAAACTGTAAAAGTGGTCAGAAAACTCATTTGGTAAACTGCGATAGAGCTAAAATTTTCCAGGCCCTTTTAAATTTAATTGATAATTCAATAAAATATACTCAAGATGGTGGTCGGATCCAAATTTTTGATTGGGTTGAAGACACTAAACTATTCATTTCAGTACAGGATAACGGCATTGGAATTCCTAAAAATTTACAGTCAGTAATATTTGAGAAATTTCAGCAAGCTCCAGGAAGTTATCTTAAAGAGAATAGTGGGACTGGACTGGGTCTTTTCATAGTCAAGTCCTTAGTTGAACTTCATGGTGGAGACTTGGAGCTTGAATCCGATGTTGGTAAAGGTACAAAATTTACTTTAACACTGCCTCTAAGCATTGCGTAAGGGTAGTTTTAGTGCTAAAATTTTCGCATCAGTATGTCAGAAGCACTTAAAGTTCTACTAATTGAAGATGAGAAGGAAGTAGCAGAACTTTACCGTTTGAAGTTGAGTTTGGATGGTTATAATGTTGAAATCGCCTCAGACGGTAAAGAAGGTCTTGAGAAATCCTTTTCACTTAAGCCCGACTTGATTTTTTTGGATATTAAAATGCCCGAGATGGACGGATTTGAGGTTTTAAAAAATTTAAGATTAAACGACACTACAAAAACGACTCCAGTAGTTATTCTCTCAAATTTCGATGAGCAGGAAATGATTGAGAAAGGCTTAACACTTGGTGCTAACGAGTATCTGATAAAATCTCAATTTAATCCTGGGGAGTTATCGAAAAAAGCAAAAAGCTATTTTAACGCGAATTAAGTTTCTCAAATCTAAATGAAAGTTATTTTTAAGAAATCAACTGTCCTTGTAACTTTTTTTGCTTTATTTTTCAGTTTATTTCCTAACACACAAGTTAAAGCCGCCAGCCAGTTTTCTACAGGTTATGATATTTCATTTTTTTTCCAAGACAATGGGCAAGCAAGGGTCACCCATAAAATAGCACTAACAAACCTAACACCTAATTTTTATGCATCTGAGTATAGTTTAACAATCAGTTCGGATAAGGTTTCTGGGGTTTCTGGAAGCGATGGTTTGGGTACGATTCCTATCTCACAAAAATCCCAAGATAAATCTACAATACTTGTTGCTTCATTAAATCAAAAAGTAGTCGGGCAAAACAAAACCGTAAAATTTCAGATTAGCTATCTAACTGATTCTTTGGCAATAAAACGAGGGAAAATTTGGGAAGTAAACATACCTCAAATTGTTACTAGTGAGAATGTTTCTAGTTATCATTTGCTAGTTTCAGTTCCAGATAGTTATGGCAAAATCGGGAAAATGTCTCCAAATCCAGAAGCAACAGAAGCGGTAAACGGCAGAAAAAACTTTACTTTTACAAAGGCCAGTATTGGTTCATCTGGGATTGGTGCAAATTTTGGTGATTATCAACTCTTTAAATTTAAATTAATTTATCGCTATAAAAATACAAATCTCTATAACGCTAAAGCTACCATTGCGTTACCACCAGATACAGAGTATCAATCTCTTTATTACGAAAATCTTGATCCCAAACCAGATTCAATGGAGTATGATGATTCAGGAAATTATTTAGCCTCGTACAATATAAAAAGAGGTGCAACCTTGGAGGTAATCGCAAAGGGAGTGGCTCAAATTTACAACGCGGAGACCTCATTACAAAAACCACATATTTGGACTAAACAGGAACTGGATAAATTCAAAAAAGCAGATAAATACATTGAAAGTGGTAATAAACAAATTCAAACCAAGGCAAAGGAATTAAAAGACATTAAAGAAATTTACAATTTTGTAACCTCAACTTTGAAATACGATTTTTCAAGATTGGAAACCGATTCACTAGGTCGCAGAGGAGCTCTACAAGCACTTTTAAAACCAGAGCAATCTATTTGTACAGATTTTTCAGATCTTTTTGTGGCATTAGCCAGAGCAAAGGGAATTCCGGCTCGAGGTTTGGTTGGCTTTGCATACACAGATAATACAAATCTTCGTCCCACAAAAGTTGAGGGACTTATTGATACAACTATACTTCATGCTTGGCCAGAATATTATGATAGTGAAAAGAAACATTGGGTTCAAGTTGATCCAACTTGGGGTTCGACAACAGGTGGAATTGATTACTTTAATCGCCTCGATACTAATCATTTCGTCTTTGTGATAAATGGAACTGAAAGTACAAAACCAATACCAGCAGGAGGTTATAAAACCTCCGAAAACCAAACTGATGATGTCAAAGTCGAATTTTCGGAAGTTTTACCAGAGCAAAAATCAAAATTTAATATTTTATTGGATAGAAATATTGTAGTTTCTGGTTTTCCAGGTAGAGGTAAAGTTACAATTGAAAATAAGACAGGGAGAGCTTTGTTTGAAGGTAGTTTGGCAATCGAGAATTCAGGTGTGGTGGGGTTGATTAACCCTGAGAAGATAGGTACAGACTTAATATTACCTTTTGAGACTAAGAGCTTTACTCTATACTTACGAAGCAATTCCCTTATTGATTTTAAAAGCGAAAAAATTAATATGACTCTTATTGGCAAAGTTGGGTTAGAAAAGACTACTATTGTGGCGGAAAAGGAAATTAAGGTCAGACCTTTTTTTAGTGTTAATTTGGAACAAGTAATTTTAACAATTATGTTGGTTATAGTATTCGTTTCCTATCTCATTCCACGGTTTCTTTCCCCAAAAAGAGTTTGATTTTGTTGTTATAAGGTAAAATAACTTGATGAATAACTTGGTAATTAATTTACCCTCCAGCGCCGGTGTCTATTTATTTAAAAATAGCAAAAACGAGATAATTTATATTGGTAAGGCGATCAACCTTAAAAATCGGGTTCGAAGCTATTTTCAGACAAATTATTCAGCTAAGACTAAGCTTTTAGTGGAAAATATTACTAGCATAGAAACTATTAGAGTTTTCTCAGACCTAGAGGCTTTGATTCTTGAGGCCTCGCTGATTAAGAAATACCAACCTTATTTCAACAGTCGATTAAAAGATGATAAAGACTATCTTTATATTATTTTTTCTAAAGAAAATTTTCCAAAAGTAACGACTGGGAGAAAAAGAGACATTGGAAAAAGCTCAGCCTATTTTGGACCGTTTCCTAGTAGCAATGCTGTTAGACTAACTCTTAAGATTATTCGTAAAATTTTCCCGTTTCGTACAAGCTGCAAACCTGAGTCAGGAAAAGTTTGTTTTTCGTTTCACTTGGGTTTATGTCCTGGAGTGTGTGGAGGTAAAATTTCAAAAAGTGATTATACCCATCTCTTAGGTAAATTAAAGCGGTTTCTAAACGGGGAAACAAAGTGGGTTTTGCAGAGTCTTGAAAAAGAAATGAAAACACAAGCAAAAAATTTAAATTTTGAAGCGGCTCAAAAAATACGTTTAAAAATTGAGTCTATAAAATCTACAACTAATAAAATCGAAGAAGTAGACAAATACCTATCTGGACCAGAAGTACTTGATTCTATATACGAGCGACAATTAAGTGAGTTCCAAAAAGTTCTCGGGTTAATACATAAACCAGTGCGAATTGAATGTTATGATATTTCAAATATTTCCGGTGAGTTTGCTACAGGTTCAATGGTAGTTCTAATCAATGGGGAAGCTAGTAAGGATGATTACCGAAGGTTCAAAATAAAATTTAATAAGGGCATAAACGATCCAGCAATGATGTCAGAAGTATTAAATAGAAGGTTTAGGAATGACTGGCCAAAACCAGATCTTATTATTGTGGACGGAGGGAAATCACAACTCAACGCCGCTATAAAAGTCGTTTCACAGCTGGGACTTTCAATTAAAGTAATTGGGCTTGCAAAAAAACTTGAAGAAGTTTTTCAAGCAAACACTGATAAACCGTTACGATTTGAAAAAAACTCTGCTGCTCTTTATCTCTTACAAAGAATTAGGGATGAGGCTCATCGTTTCGCAATCACGTATCATCGTTATCTTCGAAGCACAAATTTTCTAAACCGGTAAAACTAAATTTACAGCTTTGCTTTTACTCTTAGTAATTGCTAAGCTTTTAGAGTGAAAAAGTACGCCCGACTTTTAGTTATCTCTTTGATTTCTTTCATCGTAGTATCTTATTACTACCCTGGTTTTTCTTATGGAGGTGAAACGCTGATACTTTTATTTGCTGCAGCTATTTTTGCTTTGCTAAATATCTTCGTCAAACCCATTTTAAAGCTATTATCTTTACCCTTCAATCTGCTTACATTTGGTTTTTTTAGTTTCATTGTTAATGTGGTTGTGCTTTATGGAGTTAATTACGCGATTCCACAATTTAAAATTGTTGGCTTCCACTTTTCTGGTTATACCTATAGCGGTTTTACATTACCTTCGTATGACTTGAATCAGCTTGCCTCAGCGTTGTTAGCCTCATTTGTAATTGGGTTATTAGCAAGCGGACTTCATTGGATATTTCGTTAATTGTTTACAATTGCCTTGGATTGATTAAATGTGCTAATATAGGCAGCTGAAATGATAAATCTGACTAATATCTTACTAGTGATTCAAATAGCAGTAGCGATAGGTCTAGTTGTGTTTGTGTTGCTTCAACAGAAGGGAAGTGGAGTTGGAGGGGTTTTTGGTGGTGAAAGTGTTGTTTATCGCTCTAGGCGCGGGGTTGAAAGAATTTTACATTACGCCACAATTGCTTGTGCAATTCTTTTGTGTTTGATCTCCCTTTACGCTGTCCTTTTAAAAACAAACTAACAACCGACCAACGCAATAGGAACAAATTAGGTTTATGGTTAAGAAGATTAGATTTTATTACTTGTTCTCTGTAACGATAATAAAAAAGCAATGGAAAATGGCTTTGGTTCTAGGTATTACTTTTTCGGTTTTGGTTTCTTTAATTGTCTTTTTTTTCCCGTATTTTTACAAAAATTTTTATCACAACGGAAAAGGTTTTATCAAGCAGACTTATATCGAAGCTTTAGTTGGGCAACCAACCACATTTAATCCATTATTTAGTCGGATGGAAAGTGAGAAGGAAATAAATAGTTTAGTTTTTAGAGGCTTGACCAAAATAGCACCTTCCGGTTCGGTAGTGGGTGATTTAGCAGCTAAAATTGAACTAAAAAGCAATACTGAGTATATTTTTCATTTAAAAAAAGATGTTTTGTGGCACGATGGGAAAAAATTTGACGCAGATGATGTTATTTATACAATAAATCTCTCACAAAATGCGCTTTATGATTCTGTAATCGCAACCACTTTTAAAGATGTACAAATTAAGAAAATCGACGATTATACTATTTCGTTTAAACTAAAAGAGTCTTTCTCTCCGTTTCTAACCGCAACTACTATTGGGATAATTCCAAAACACATACCACTTAGTAAGTATAGACCGATTGGAACTGGGGAGTTTCAGTTTGTCGACAGTGATAAAGGTTCTGTCACGTTAGAGTCTAATAATCTCAAAGTTAAATTTAAATTTTATCCATCGTTGACAATAGCAGAAACTGCATTAAAACTTGGGGAGGTCCATGCAATTACAGGCTATGAATTACAAGAATCAAACTTAAAAGACTGGAAAAATTTTACTACCTACCAGGTCACTTTACCGCTGAGAATGGTATCTCTTTTTTTGAACACCAGAGATGAGATTTTAAAGGAAAAAGGCTTACGCCAGGCGTTGGCATACTCAATTCAAAAAGAGCATATAGCAAAAAATATTCTAGGTAACTCTGGTAAAACAGCTGTGAATTCTTTTGCTGGAGTTGATTTCTTAGGTATTAATGACACAGAGCGCTACAGTTATAATCCTGAAAAAGCAAAACAACTCCTTCTAAATCTAGGTTGGAAAGAGCAAGACACCTATCTATTTAAGGAGGGTAAAAAACTTTCTCTCACAATAACAACATTATCTGATTCAGATTCTTTGTCGACAGCAAAATTAATTCAAAAAAACTGGAGATCAATTGGGATCGATGTAGAAATTAATATTGTTTCAGGAATAGAGTTAAAGGAGCAAATTGTGCCAAATAAGATTTTTACTGTTTTATTAAGCTCTCAATTCTTAAACTCAGATCCAGATCAGTATGTCCTTTGGCACACGACTCAAGCAAATAGTGCCAACATTACGGGTATTTCATCTCCAAAACTTGATAAACTTTTAGAGGATGGTAGAAAATCAGCTGATCCTGAGGTTAGAAGAGAGAAGTATCAGGAATTTAGTAGGTTGCTTGCTGATGAATCTCCCGCAGTATTTCTATACTATCCTCGGTTTGTGTGGATTTGCTCCAAAAGAGTAAAAAATATTTCTTTAAACGGTTTTCTCGAACCACAGGATCGATTTCTCAATTCAGATAAGTGGAGTATAGAAAACCCTCTTTTCTAGCAAAATTTGGCACCCCAGGAGGGATTCGAACCCCCGACCTTGACGTTAGAACCGTCCTGCTCTATCCACTGAGCTACTGGGGCAAACAAGCTGCATTTATTATACCATTAAAAGAGAATTTGATTGCTATAGCGTTGACTTCCGTGCTTTTTTGTGATAAAAGCTA
>JANWIZ010000042.1 GCA_025449635.1 Patescibacteria group bacterium | reverse complement strand
TCAGGATACACGTGCCCCGGCATGAATTTTTTGTGAAGTCAACCAGTAAATCATTTGAAGAATCATTTGACGATGCATTTGAATCCATCGTAACTCAAATAAAAAGAAAAAAAGAAAAGAAAGCAGCCTGAAAATTTTAAGTCCTCTCCGGAGGTCTTTTTCTTTTTTATGCTATTTCTTATTGTTCTTTAACACTACAGTCATAGTCAGTTGAATTTTTATCTGAAATGATTGCCGATGAATTCTCGTATTATTTATCATTAAACAGGGTAAATTTTTATTTTAATCAGAACTTTTATTCTGAAGAAATGAATTTGTCAATCATAAAATATGATTGAGTCAATTAGCCTGCATAATTAAGCGTAAGCAATTCGCAACCTGCTGAAAAACAAATAAAAAATTCCGTTGCAAAATTTTTGCAATTCTCAAATTCCCTTACCTTTGCCTTCCTAAAATTTAGGGGTAGTTCTTTATTGCAAAATTTATCGCCGTAATAAGCCTTGGTAAATTAAGGAAAAGCGCCACTTGAGCTAAATAAGTAGGGAATCCCGACAGCAAATAGGAAAGGTCGTTGATTCATGATGAGTTGATACAAAAGTTTTTTGAAATTTTATAATGCCACTTTAGCTCAGCAGGTAGAGCAACTGATTTGTAATCAGTAGGTCGTTGGTTCGATTCCGACAAGTGGCTCAGCTGTAAGTGCGGGATAAAAAGTATAAGTGAGTTTCGTACTCAAAATTCTAACCTTATTGCTTTTTTGGGTAGATGGCCGAGTGGTTAAAGGCGACAGACTGTAAATCTGTTCTCTTCGGAGTACGGAGGTTCGAATCCTTCTCTGCCCACAAAATTAATCAGGTAATGAGCAAATATGCTAATGATTGATTTTGAAAAGTTCTTTGTATTGGTGCTGACTTTGTCGGGTGCGCCATTAGCTAATTGGCACATTAGCATAATAGCACATTAATCAGCGGAAGTAGCTCATTTGGTAGAGCGATAGCCTTCCAAGCTATAGGTGGCGAGTTCGAGCCTCGTCTTCCGCTCTCAGTTGCTGAAACTTTAGCGAAGGCAATTTTTGATGACCTGACAAGTCATAGACGACAGATGACAGATGCCTGCTACTGTCAACTTACAACGGTTAGTCCGTAGGATTCTGCGAACTGTAAACATTGACGAAAGCCGTTGTAGCTCAGTGGTAGAGCACTTCCTTGGTAAGGAAGAGGTCAAGGGTTCAATTCCCTTTAACGGCTCCAACTTCGACAAGCTAAGTATGACAAAATTGTCAGACGAGTTTAATCGAAGCACTGTTGAATAGAGAACGGAACGCTGAAGGGTGCGACGCAACGAATGCTGATAGTAGTAAGACTGCCGGCTTCATAATAAGAAAACAATAATTGGTAAAACACAACTAAAAAAAGATAACAATGTCAAAAGAGACCTTTAAGAGGGAGAAACCCCACGTAAACATTGGCACAATTGGTCACGTTGACCATGGAAAAACTACATTAACGGCCGCCATTACTACAATCCTTTCTAAAAGAGGTCTGGCGCAGGAAAAAAAATATGAGGAAATTGATGGTGCACCGGAAGAAAAAGAAAGAGGTATCACTATTAATACGGCTCACGTTGAGTATCAAACGCTTAAACGTCACTATGCTCACGTTGACTGTCCTGGTCACGCTGACTATGTTAAAAACATGATCACTGGTGCTGCGCAAATGGATGGTGCTATTTTAGTTGTGGCTGCTACTGATGGTCCTATGCCTCAAACAAGAGAGCATATCTTGCTGGCCCGCCAGGTAGGTGTACCCAGCATGGTGGTATTTATGAACAAGGTTGACCTTGTTGACGATCCCGAATTATTGGAATTGGTAGAAATGGAAATCCGTGAATTGCTAACCAAAAATGGTTTTGATGGTGATAACACCCCGATCATTAAAGGTTCTGCAACCGGGGCATTAGCTGGTACTGAGCAGTGGGTAAAAGCTGTGGACGAGTTGATGGATGCTGTTGATAGCTATATTCCATTGCCTCCCCGCCCGGTTGATCTTCCGTTCCTGATGTCTGTTGAAGATGTATTCTCTATCACTGGCCGTGGTACGGTTGCTACCGGTCGTATTGAAAGAGGCCGTATCAAAGTAGGTGAAGGTGTTGAGATCGTTGGTTTAATTGAGATCCCGCTTACTTCAACTGTAACTGGCGTAGAAATGTTCCGTAAATTGCTGGATGAAGGTGAAGCTGGCGATAACGCAGGGTTGCTGTTACGTGGTATTGAGAAAACCCAGATTCGTCGTGGTATGGTAATTTGTAAACCAGGCTCTATTACTCCTCATACTGAGTTCAAATGTGAAGTATATGTATTGAGCAAAGATGAGGGTGGTCGTCATACTCCATTCTTCCAAAAGTATCGTCCCCAATTCTACTTCCGTACAACTGATGTAACCGGAGAAGTGGAGTTGAATGCAGGTACTGAAATGGTTATGCCTGGCGATAACACGTCATTGAAAGTAAAACTGATCCAACCTATTGCTATGGAGAAAGGGTTAAAATTTGCAATCCGTGAAGGTGGACGTACCGTTGGTGCGGGTCAGGTAACAGAAATTATTAAGTAAACAGTGGAAAGCTACGATCCGCCGACTGTCGGATACGAGCCGTAAGGCTTTGCAAAAGATTATTATATTTGCAATATAAAGTTCTAAAAGCTGTCTAGCCAAAGGCGAGATAGCTTTTAGCTTTCTATACGGGCATGGTGCAACGGTAGCATACGGGTCTCCAAAACCTTTGATCTGGGTTCGAATCCTAGTGCCCGTGCTGATAAAAGTTTAATTTTTTAACGTTTAGAAGTTCAAAGTTCTTACAATTTTGGAGCTACCAACTTTAAACTTAAGCCTTAAACCTTAAATAAAAAAAATGAACAAGATTGCAATTTATTTTAAAGAATCATACAAGGAACTGACTGAAAAAGTAACCTGGCCCAATTGGGAGCAGCTTCAACAGTCAACTATGATTGTGCTTGTGTCAACACTGGTGATCACAGCCATTATATCATTAATGGATTTTGCTGCCGGCGGGGCGTTGAAGTTTGTTTACAACCAACTTTTTAAATAATGGAAGCTACTACGGCTAATACAGAAAATACTCAGCAACAGGAATCAAAGTGGTTTGTTCTTCGTGTAGTGAGTGGCAAGGAACGTAAAGTAAAAGAATATCTTGACAAGGAAATTACACGTGGTGGCTGGAGTGAGGTGGTGAAACAAGTATTCCTGCCTGTTGAAAAAGTTTACAAAGTGGTGAATGGTAAAAAAGTGATGCGTGAACGCAATTATTATCCGGGGTATGTAATGGTTGAGGTGCTCGACGGAAAGTTAAGCGATGATCTTCGCGATACTATTAAGAATACGAACAGCGTTATCCATTTTCTGGGAAAAGAAAACCCTATTGCCCTTCGCAAAGCAGAGGTGAACAAGATGCTGGGTAAAATGGATGAAATGGCTGAAGCAGGTGGAATAAGTATGAGTGAACCATTTATTGTTGGCGAAACGATCAAGATCATAGAAGGACCATTCAACGACTTTAATGGTGTGATAGAAGATGTCAATGATGAGAAGAAAAAACTAAAAGTAACAGTGAAAATATTTGGTCGTTCAACACCTGTTGAGTTGAATTACATGCAGGTAGAAAAGATTAGTTAATGGACATCCCAGCTCCTAAAGGGGAGTTTGGAAAAGACATCTAATCAAAAGCCATTCCTTATTTAAGGAATGGCTTTGTAGTGTAACTTAGTTTTGTTCCCGGTATGTATAAACTTGTGAACCTATTAACTCTTTTTCTCTAAATGATTGCAAAATTTAAATTTCTCCTGCTATATTTTTTAAGCTGGGTCATTTTTTTTGATCTGATGCGAATCGTATTCCTGGTTTATCATTTCAACCAAACAGAGCATCTTTCGTTTAGTACTATTATATCTGCTTTTTGGTATGGTCTCAGGATGGATATATCCGTTGCAGCATATATCATTGCACCCGTATGTTTATTTGTATTACTAAGCCTGTTTATTCATTTTTTCAGAAGATTAATAGTTTATAAAGCATACACATTTATGGTTCTTTTGATTGTAGCTTTTATATCTTTTTTTGACCTGGAAATATATAGCCAGTGGGGATTTAGAATTGATGCAACACCGCTGAAATATCTATCTACTCCAAAGGAAGTATTCGCTTCAATCCGTCATTTACCACTAGTGTTTCTTACTATCATATTTATTATTTGCTACGGATTGTTTCATTTCTGCTTTAAATATATACTAAGAAGGATTTTTTTTCAACAGCAGAATAAACATAGAATCGCTACGGCCGTATTGATTTTGCTATTTATAGGAAGCCTTATTATTCCTATCAGGGGCGGGTTTCAACTGGCACCGTTAAATCAAAGCAGTGTTTATTTTTCTACTATTAATTATGCAAACCATACAGCTATCAATGCATCCTGGAATTTTTTACATAGCCTTGTTAGTCAAGGAGCCTCAGGAAAAAATCCTTACTTGTATATGTCTTCACTACAAGCAACACGGATAGCGGATAGTTTATACAGCGGTATTTCCTCTACAGAACAATGTATCAATTTTTCTTCTGGTACGCCAACTAATATAATTCTTATCATTTGGGAAAGTTTTACTGAAAAAGCGGTACATATTTCGGTTGATAATAAAGAAGTGACACCACAATTTAATCGGTTGAAACAGCAGGGTATTTATTTCAATAATATGTATGCCAGTGGAGATAGAACTAATAAAGGCATTCCTTCTATACTGAGTGGTTATCCGGCTATGTCCAATACTACCATTATTCATTCACCGGGTAAATCAGAGAAGCTGCAAGTACTTTCAAAACTATTCAAAGAAAATGGATATTACACACCATTCTTTTACGGTGGAGAACCTGAATTTGCTAATATAAAATCATACCTACTGTATGGCGGTTTAGACCCTATTATTGGGAAAAATGATTTTGCAGCAAAAGACATGAATTCCAAATGGGGTGCCCATGATGCTGTGGTCATGAACCGTGTGTTTGATGAACTGAATAAATCAAAGAAACCCTTCTTCGCTA
>JANWIZ010000041.1 GCA_025449635.1 Patescibacteria group bacterium | reverse complement strand
TGATGAATACCGGAGACTCGATGTACATCACTCCATTTACATCACACACGTTCACCACAAGAAAGGGAGCAAAACAAAATGGCCTCATTCTTGCGCTGACATATGGAAGCAAACTTACAGGTGATGTACAGCAAGAGCTTTCTGCACTCTCAGTAGGCCTTGGCTCTGAGTTTGCACTGGATTTTTCCACGAAACAAAATGCACTAGCATCGCTTCTGAAGTTTCACAGGGATGTTGCCAATCTCTCGCTAGACGAGCTCTCAAAACGAACCGACCTGCCAAAATCAGAACTGGAGGACTTTGAAGCAGGCAAAAAAGTTCCGTCAACTACAGATGTTGAAAAAATCGCCCAATCTATGAATGTCAATGTAAGGGACTTGATGCCTAATGACAAAACCGAGGACAAAGTAATCGTAAAACACCGTGCTGAGGGGAGAGAATGGCATTATCCAGAGTCTACAAAAGCGTACAGATTTCTGGAACTGGCTTCTTCTACAGCCCTTCCATATTCCAAAGCCTTTGAAGTAGAAGTATTGGAATCTAAAAGCAAAGACCTTGATCTCAGAGCGGGCTCGCATCAATACTTGTACAATGTAGGCCAAACTGCCGTGTCATTTACTTGGGAATTTGATGGTAAACAATACACGGAAAAGATAAACCCTGATGATTCGGCATACGTAAAACCGTTTGTAAGGCACAACTTTAGGGGCCAGGGCAAACTGCTGATTCTAAGATTGGGCGGCAAAATAACCGGCGATTCTCAACGCGAACTCTCGTTTGTTGGAAAGGAAAATGCCAAAAGAGCGATTGCTGAAACAATGCAGTGGTTTGATCCAAAGGGCAAAAACTAGAAAATAACCTGAATTTTCTCAATTATTGACTATGAATCAAAAAAATGTAATAATTATTATGATTGATGGCGGGCGTCTTGACCGGGCTCTGCGATCGCAAGTCTTTAATTCCCTAAAATCACAATCTGTTTTCTTTACCCAATCAATAACATATGGGCCACATACTATTGCGGCAATGCACGCAACATTTAGCGGCTCTTATGGGACAAGGACTGGAACCAATAGCTACTGGTCGACATTCAAATTTAAAAAAAATAAATTCAAAACGCTAACTGAGTATCTCAAAGAAAACAATTACTATACTCATGCAGACGTAATCAACGAACTGGTTGTGCCCAAGCAGGGTTTTGATAACTTTATCGTGCATGATGAGCTCAACGACAATCTTGCGGTGCGCCACAAGGAACTCCTACATGAGACGGCAACAAAATTGCGATCGGGACAAAATTTCTTTTTGTATCTGCATTATAGCAAAATTCATACCGGCATAATGAACCAAGTTCTCAAAGTTTACAATAATTTCAGTAAGGAATACTATGACAACAGAGAACAAAATGACAAGCGGTACGACTCATTGTTTAACGGGGCAGAGATTTATCTAGAAACTGTTCTTGCCCAAATAAACGATCTACAACTGGACAAAAACTCGATAATCCTTGTCATGTCTGACCATGGGATAAGCGTGGGCGAAAAATTTGGCGAAAGAGCATACGGTGCCTTCTGCTATGATTACACCCTTAGGACATTCACATATTTTATGGCTGATGATTTTACTCCAAAACAGGTCGCACAACAAGTAAGAACGGTTGATTTTATGCCTACGATACTGGAATATCTTGGAATAAGTCTGGATTCTAAATATGAAAAGCCAGATGGCATATCCTTGATGCCCCTGATTAATGGCAGAACAATGCCTGAACCTACTGCATATTCTGAAACTGGAAACCCGTTGGATAAAAAAGAGCCGCCAAAGGAGCCAAACACAAAGTCCATCCGCACATCAAAGTGGAAACTCATCTATAACCAACACAACGACACAAAAGAACTCTATAACTTAGAAAATGATCCAAACGAAGAAAAAAACCTCATTGACACTGGACTGGATATAGAAAAAACTCTTTGGCAGGAATTGGACAGGCTACAAAAGCCTATCTAAACATTTCACAGGCTCGTTCAAGATCCTGCCGCGTGTCTATCTCACACCATTTGCCAGAAACAATTATTGGCTTGACATCTATTTTTGAGTCAATTAATTCTTGAATCATGTCTGTAAGATAGGCTTTCTGAAGTGATGGCGCATCCTGAAAAGGCCCAACATGTGATTTTTCCAGATCAAGGAATTTTTTTACAAATATGTCTGATCCCTTCGCTGAAAGTTTCAATAATCCCAAAAACTCGCCTGTCTTACCTTGATCCGAAATATTTTTTTTGATTCTTAATATGTAATTATTGTCAAAGGAAACATTTTCTGCCTCGGTACGAGGGTGTTCAGTTCTCCCTTCGTAAGCTTTCTCCCAATCCAAATCTACTGCAATGCCGATATCTGCTTTTGATTCCATTATTTTTGACAAAATAAAATGATCAAATATTATGTCAGAATATGATATCAAAACGTCGCCTGTAATGTACTCTCTTGCTTCCATAAGACTGCCAAGAATGTCATGTCGCGGATAATTTTTGTCTTCTACATAGGTGACGCCACCAAAAGTAAATTTTTCCTTGTGAGGGCCAGTTATTACTATGAATTCCTCATAGCCAATTTTTCTGAATGTGTCAATCTGATGCTCCATTATCGTTCTACCGTTGACTTTTATGAGATACTTTGGCAAATCCTTCGTATCTTCTCCGAGTCTCTTACCTGACCCCGCCGCAATTACGATGATTTTCATTTTTACCTACTGATTGCCTTCATAAATCTAGTTTTAATTAATGTAGGCTCCATTTCTATTCTCCTGCTTACGTACTTGTTTTTCTCAATCTTGACTAGAACAAAAATCGGACCGCTCATATTTTTTATCTTTTTTAGAATTGATTCTAGTTTGATTTTCGAATTCACTCTGAAAACCTTGTAATTTGCAGCCTTTGCAAGCATGTCGATTTTTACCTGAGCCGAGTTTGTGGGCTGCCCACCAGTTGACTCGTGAGCACTGTTATCAAATACAATATGTATCAAGTTTTTTGGTTTTAGAGAACCGATTGTGACAATGGAACCAAGATTCATCAAAATGTTTCCGTCGCCATCAAAAATATACACGCGTCTTTTTGAATTTTTTATTGCAAGTCCAAGACCAATCGATGATGCCAGTCCCATTGATCCTATCATGTAAAAATTCATTGTTCTGTCTTTTGCCTCATGTAAATCTCTGCTGATAAACCCGTTAGCAGAAACTGCAATGTCTTTACTTGTCAGTGAGTTTGCGACAACTTCCACTGCTTCTCTTCTAATCAACAAATTCTCTCCTAATGACAAGGGCGCAGAACTTTCCTCTCTTGATTTTATTTAGAGCCCAATCGCATGTTTTTTTCCAATTACCGTCAGTCAAAATTTTTGATTCTAAACCAAGTGTGCTGATTAGCTTTGGCTGAATTGTACCTATCTTTGTGTGCTCTGGGGCATCATTTTTAAGATAACCCCTCCACCCAATTAGAAAAATTATTGGAATTTGATACATTTGAACAAGAGACGTTATCGTACTGAGCGAGTTTGCAAATCCAGCGTTTTGCATAAAAACCAAAGACGAGCTATTTGACAAAGACATGCCTGTGGCGATGCCTATTGCTTCTTCCTCTCTTGTTGTTATTGTCGTTCTCTTTTTCTTTAACCCTTGATCAACAAAGTGTTTCAGCGTTGAGTCAGGAACACCAACAAAGTTTTCAATTCCTTTTTCTGATAGGTAATCAAAAACACTTCTTTGAATTTCTTCCTTCAACTAAATATATCCCATTTTTTTGAGGTTCGCCTTTATCATCTCTTCTTCGTTTTTAAGCTCATACATTTTTTGTAATTTGAAAATTTCTTCCATATCTGAAATCTTTTCTTTTATACTGTCAAGACTATCCGAATTTCTAATTTGTTCTAAGACTCGATTCATAGAAGCATAAGACGCACGTAGTGTCTGATTAGCGTAGATTATCATTTTGATCTTGTGTTTTTGCAGATCACTTAACTTGATACTTGGATATGATGTTGGAACAATCACAACGGGCAGATTTCCATCCCACGTATCTGCAAATTCAAAGACTTCATCTGGCGTATTTTTCTTTGAGTGAATCAGGAGAGCATCAGCACCAGCCTTTTCATATGCTCTTGCACGTTGAATTGCCTCATCCATACCAGATTGTGCAATCAATGCCTCTGTTCTCGCTATTATCATAAAGTTGGAATTTCTTTTTGCTTCCTTTGCTGCGATTATTTTTGCAACAAACTCTTTTTCAGAAATTAACTCTTGTTTTCCACCATCTAAAAGACTGTTCTGTTTTGGAAAAACCTTGTCCTCTATACTGATTGCGGCAACTCCGGCGGCCTCATATTTTTTTACCATGTGGCTCACATTGCTTGGTCCACCAAACCCGGTATCACAATCAGCTATTACTGGAATTTTACACGCATCAACCATACTGGTGGTTACATGCAAAAATTCAGTCATCGTCATTATGCTTGCATCTGGTAGTGCATGTGTTGCAGAAATTGCAAAACTTCCAGCCCAAATGGCATCAAATCCGTGCATTTCAACCAACTTTGCCGACATGGCATCAAAAGCTCCTCCTACTTTAACTATCGATTTAGATTCAAATTTCTGACGTAGTATTTCAATACTTGACATAAAGTATTGTTATTGCATCAGGTTTTATTATTAATGGTATGCAAAATATTTACGGAATAAATCAAACATGTTCACAATAAAACAACCTTCCAGAATAATCTTTGGCAAGCATTCTGCTCGTGATTACAAACTACCTGAGGATTCCCTAGTAATCACATCAAAGGGAGCAAAATCAAGAGGCTGGATAGATTATACAAGCTTGAATAACGCATACATTTTCGATAACATTGAACCAAACCCTTCCATGGAAACTGTTGAAAAGATCATCGGTGAATTTGGTTCACAAAATTTTTCACGTGTAATTGGAATTGGGGGTGGGAGCTCACTGGACGTTGCAAAATTTGTCGCGTTTAGGTTAAAAAAACGAAAAATCATGATCCCAACAACGTTTGGAAGTGGAAGCGAAGTTACAAGAATATCAGTTTTAAAAGTTAATGGTAAAAAACAAAGTTTTCACGATGATGGGATCTTGGCAGATATTGCAATAGTGGATTCTTTTTTCATAGAAAATTCATCAGACGACGTGATCAAAAACTCTGTAATCGATGCATGTGCTCAAAGTACCGAAGGATATGATAGTAAATCTGGCAATGTGTACACGAAATTTTTATGTAAAACGGCGTTTGATCTACTAGAAGATGGCATACTGAATAACAAAAAAGAAAACATAGTTTTGGGTTCCTTGTACGCAGGATTGGGATTTGGTAACTGTTCAACTACATTAGGCC
>JANWIZ010000040.1 GCA_025449635.1 Patescibacteria group bacterium | reverse complement strand
TCACATGAAAAGGCCTATCAAAATCTTCTACCACCTTACCTGCGTATGGTGTGATAAGGAGTTTACCGCCAAAAAAAAGCATGCCAAGACCTGTTCGGTTAATTGCCGGGTAGCCAAGAACAATGCTTACAGACACCATAAATCCCGCTCTGACATTACGTAATCATTTAGCAGATATCTTACCAATGATATGGAAACATGTGTCGAAATTTACCATGTTACCAAACTAACAAAACCCTGTCGGGAAACTAACAATAGGAAAATATGGCATTAACGTCAAAGCAATTGGAGGAAGTTGAGAGGATCACCTCAAGGAGATTTCTGCAACACACCTGCGTGGTATGCCAAATGCAATACTTCGCGGTGATGGCCAAAAGCACGTATTGCAGCCCGGCCTGTTCTGCCGTTGCCTACCGAACAAGAATAAAGGCAAGGGAGAAGCCAGAAGCCAATACAGCGCCCCCGGAGCCCAAAGAGAAGAAAGCACAGGAACCTTTGAAAAAGGACAAGTCAAAAGTGGTTCTTGCAGCAGAGCAGCAGCTCAAGGCAAGGGAAGAGGAAAACACAAGGATAGTCAGCGCCCAATTAAAAGAGGCTGAGGAGATACTAACTAAAACAAAAAAGTAAATGGAAGCAATAATAAAAAAGCAGGCCGAGGTAATCGACGGGCTGATCAACGACAATAAGAAGCTGCAAAGTGAGATTGAAAAGCTTAAAAAGGAGCTATCGGATCACAAAACTAAACCCGCTCCCCCCTCCGCCATAACCGAACAGGTGGTCAAGTTGAAATATGCAGCTCCTAGAAGGTCAATGATGGAAAGGATCCTATCGCATGAAGCAATGGAGGATGAGTTGGTAGAGGCAAGCGATACGGTTCGCATAAAACAACTCTTAAAAAAAGGATATTCACTTTCCGCTTGATTTATGGTTCAGGGGGCATCAATTCTGTTTGGTGTCCCCTGTTTTTTCTAAAAGATTCAAGCAAGAATAAATAAATAAGGCCATGCAAGAGACCATCTCAGAGGAGGACTTAGAGCGGATCCAGATGAAACATTACAGACAGACATTTTGGGTGAGAATAAATGCGCAAGGGGCAATACAAGAGGAAGCATACGCGGACGCCACAGAAGACGGCAGAATAAGAAAAGAAAATCTAAAATCCCTTGGATTTGAAATAGACCAAAGGCGACAAGGATAAATTCAAAATCGTTCATTCACAATCCATTCATTGTTAAATAGGCGGCAATCCCAGTTCCTTAAGAAACTTATTATGTTTATCCGCAGCATCCGCTGCTTTCTTTTCAATAGTTGTGAGATTTGTATGTACCTCTTCCAGATTAATTATTTCCTCAGCAATTGCGGTGCTTACGTAACGCGAAATATTTAAGTTGAAATCATTCTTCTCAATTTCTTTCATTGATACTTTACGAGAGTATATTTCTTTTTCATTCCGGTTCTTGTAGGTATCTACAATTCTTGAAATATCTTTTTCGCGTAAATGATTTTGCCGTTTTCCTTTTTCAAAGTTTTCATCCGAGCTGGCATTGATAAAAAGTACGTCATCAAACTTTTTGCACTTCTTCAGTACAAGAATGCAAACAGGAATACCAGTTGAGAAGAATAAATTTGCAGGCAAGCCAATTACCGTATCAATATTTCCATCTTTTAAAAGTTTGGTACGAATTCTTTCTTCGGCACCGCCTCTGAAAAGCACACCGTGAGGGAGAATTATTGCCATTGTTCCTTCCTTGCCCAAAAAATGAAAACCGTGCAATAAGAACGCGAAATCTGCTGCTGATTTGGGGGCAAGACCATAACTTTTGAAACGAAAATCTTTTCCCATTTCTTCGTTTGCGTCCCAACGGTAACTGAAGGGAGGATTGGCTACTACCGCATCGAACTCCATTTTTTTAGAAGGATTCATTTCGTTAAGAATATTCCAATCGTTGTCTAAAGTATCGCCATGATGTATTTCAAATTCTGTATCCTTCATACCATGCAGCAGCATATTCATTCGGGCAAGGTTGTAAGTGGTGATATTTTTTTCCTGTCCGTATATCTTGCCAACGCTTCCTCCTGCGTCTTTTATTTTCTTGCGAACGTTGAGCAACAGCGAACCTGAACCACAGGCAAAGTCTAATACCTTATTAAGTTTTGGCTTTGGACCGGACTTGGGATCTTGGCTATCAAGTATTACAATTTTAGAAAGAATAGATGAAATCTCTTGAGGAGTATAAAACTCACCTGCTTTTTTTCCTGAGCCCGCTGCAAATTGACCAATCAGGTATTCATACGCATCGCCCAATGTATCGCTATCGGTAGAAAACTTAGTAATACCTTCCGCAATTTTATGAATGATGGTGCAGAGGCGTTTATTTCTTTCAGGATAATTTTTTCCAAGTTTATCAGAGGCAAGGTTTATTTCTGAGAACAATCCAGTGAAACTATTTTCAAAAGATTGTTCTTCGATATACTTAAAACCGCTTTGCAGTGTATCAAGTAACTCGCTTTTTTGTGTGCGAGCCATATCTGCAATTTTGCTCCACAAATGTTGCGGCTCTATTACATAATGCACTTTCCTGCGCATCTGCTTTTCAAAATCTTTTACATCTTTTGGGTTTTCTCCATACCAAACTTCCAGAGCAGTTGAAGCGTGCAGTTTTTTCATTATATCCGCAGTTACTTCAGGATAATCTTTGCCCAATTCTTTTTTAGCTGCGGCTTCGTAGTTACCAGATAGATAGCGCAGAAATAAAAATGACAACATGTAATCCTTAAAGTCATCTGCATCCATTGAACCACGTAGTTCATCTGCTATGTCCCAGAGTGTATTACCTAATTGTTTTTGATCTGTTGCTGTCATGATTTTAATGGAGTATGAATTGATATTTAATCATTATATTTTTAAACACATTTTTGAAAAGAGTTTCTTCTTGAGGTGACATTTCATTAAACTGAAGATGATAAGCATCTTTATGAGACAGGCTATTTATTGTGTTGCCGGTTTCTTCAACATTGTCAACTTCTATTTGTTCCAATGCATAGCTGATGCCGCCTCTTCCTAAAAAGGAAGTAATATTCTCAAGTGCCTGCCTGAGTAAAACAAAATGATAAACGAACAGTGGTCTTCTAATTGCATCCTCTAAAGTTTGCAGTAGATGGAGGTGAAATAAAAACACATCATTGTTCGGACTTCTTAGAGCAAAATCATTGTCGCGATTATTTAAGATAAACAACTTAGTTATGTTTCTATATCTGCCGCTCTTCTCTCCTTTTTTTAGCCTGTCTGACAAGATGGAAAACAAGCCGATGTGATGAGTTGTAATTATTATGCGTTTATCTTCATAGTTGTCTTCAATCAAGTCAAACATTGTATTGGCTGTAACAAAAATGTTATGCTCATCCAAACTTGAGACTGGGTCATCAATAAATAAATGTGCATCTTGCTCATCAGCCCAGCCATCCACTTCAAATAAGGCAAGAAAAAAGCACCAGACAAAAATCCTTGCATCACCGCTTGAGATTTTTATTCGCCGCTTTTCTGCACCTTCTCCAACAAAAAATGAAATGGACTTTATACCATCTTCAGCATTATCGTGTTCGGTAAACTTGAATTTATACTTCGGTTGGTAAGGTTGCAGCTTTTCTTTTACTCTTTCTGGATCTTGTACCAGTAAATTATGAAACTGATTTAAGCTGCTGGGAGTAATATTCAATTTTAAATCAGCATTATTATTCAATTCATCATTATCCCAATTGAAGAGGTCTTCACTGTAAGCATTGTAATAAACGCCCGAGTGATTTCCATTATTAAGAGCTTTAGTCAAATCTTTGTACGCTACTGATAATCTCGTTTTTCCAGTAGAGTTGAAAGCATAAATGAGAATAATACTCTCGTTATTATCTTTTAACAGTTGCGCTATTTCTGTTAATGTGCTCATTCGTTTATATTTGGAAACAACCCCTGCATCAATCCCTTTTTATGTTTTTGCAGCGCTTCTATTTTTTCTTTTTGTGCTGTGATGAGTTCATCTAAAGAAAAAAGACACTCAGCAATTTTTATTTGTTCTTTTTTTGAGATAGGAAAGTGGCATTCCCATCCCTCAATAGTGCCTTTTGTTATATGAAGCAAAGCAAAACCATTTGAAGACTGTGTCTTCATTTTTTCAGTTTCATAGTCCAAGAGTATATATAAAAAACTCTTATCGATAGTGTCATTCGGTTCAACTTTCCAAATGTGATAATGATAAATTGTTTTTTCTCCATGCCATATTCTTGGACCAAAGGAAGCAGACCAAGCATATAACAAATCACCATCCTCGCAATACTTATCTGCCTCTAATTCAAGGTCGGAATAGTACCATTCTTTATTAGTAAAAAAGTTTCCCACTCTAAGCACTCGATACTTGCCCTTATCAAGCAACTCTTCTTGCTTATAGGCTCTTCCATTTATGAACTTTGCAGCACTGCCAAGTGTTTCTTCCTGCCATTCTTCAACTTCCCTAAACTCCTCAAACCTCAACTTCGGCACCGTTTCACCTTCAGCAGGAAATAGTTGTTGCATCAAACCTTTCTTATGTGCTTGAAGTGTTTTGAGTTTTTGGTTTTCTGCTGTAATTATTTCATCTAATGAAGAAAGGCAATCGGCAATTTTTATTTGTTCTTTTGTTGAAGGAATTGTGACAGGAAGTAATTTGATTATTTCAGCATTTAAATTCTTTACAGCAGCCCCCGCTGCATTTACCGAGAAATAAATTTGACTTCTCTCATTAGATATAAGATAGTATAAAAAATCAGTGTTTATTTCGTCTTTTATTTTCCGAATTGCTATCCAACCGTCATGAATGCATGTTTTTATCTTTGAAATATACGGCCTTCCAAAACTCATTGAGTTTGATAGAATCAAATCGCCTGGAAAAACTTCACGCGTATTTTTTAATGCTTCACGGATTACTCTTTCCTTAGTTTGGGTTATATATTTTGCCTCAGATGATACATCAGCTATTTTCAACCAGTTTAAACCATTTGAATCTGTCGTAATAAATTCTTCAATTGGTCGCGGTGAACCTCCACGAACTATTTCTGAGATTTCTCCTAATAATCTTTCGTTCCACCCGTCAGCATCTTTAAGGTCAGGAAACCTCCACTTCGGCACTATATTATTTTTTGTTTCAGTGTTCATAAGCAGATAGTCCTGAGATTTCGCGCCCCTGCGCCATTTTTTTTAACAGTGGTGTTAACTCTTGCATTAAAGCCAGCTCTTTATTGGTGCGGTCTTTCCAACCTAACTGCAATGGCGCTAACAAGTCACCTAATTTTTCCCCGTCAAATATCATTCGGTCTTTAATATCATCCACAAATATTTTCAAAGCTGCTGTTTGCAGCCCATGTTTTTCTGCTATATCTGCCACTTCTTTTGCAGATTTTTCTTCTTTAAATATTTTGTAGCCATCTTCTATTTCTTCTTTAGAAAGTCCTTCATCCATTTTCAGCGTGTGGATATATGCGGCAATGTCATCGCGCTCTTCCATAAGATTGGCGCTGGAGCTAATCAAATTGATGAGTTGCTCCTTGGTCATTTTTTCCTTAGCAGGTTTGCGCTGTGTGTTTCGTGCAATGAGAGCCATGATGTAATCGTAATCCACAAGTGTAGAGGCAAACAGCACAAATTCAAAATCGAGCTGCTGCACTTTCGTGTCGGTCTTATCTCCTTCTTTATCTTGTATTTTTTTCAGCTCTTTAGCTTTTTCAAGATACCAAGCTTTGAAAGAACGAAATTGCTCCTGCGGCAGCAGCCCATCAATCTTATTTTTATTTTCTTCAGTTAAATCGGTGTATTGATCGAGCTGCGTTTTCAATCGCTGCACTTCTTTGAAGCGCTCAATAAATACTGCCTTTACAGCAGGCCCATTCAGGTTGCTTACTTCTTCGGGCTTACACTCCAAGCCTTGAGATTTCATGAATGCATTCAGCTTTTCAACTTCTTTTTCATATTTGCCTATCACCACAGGCGCAGGATCAACCAGCCATATCTCTTTTGCTTTGCCTGTTTCTTCTTCACCTGAGAACATGGTGATGGCTTCGTCCACGGCAGATTGCTGGTTACGAAAATCCAATATGTTGCCGTAAGGTTTAATGGTAACATCAGAACCCGTTGAATGTAGCGTACGGTTGGTACGGCTGAATGCTTGTATCAATCCATGAAACTTCAGATTCTTGTCCACATACAATGTGTTGAGGTATTTGGAATCGAAACCTGTGAGCAGCATATCCACTACAATTGTTATATCTATTTTTTTCTCATGTTTGTAATCTTCATTGCTGTACTTCTGGTCTTTGATACGTTGCTGCACATCCTGATAGTAAAGGTCAAACTCACCAATGGTATGATTGGTTTTATACTGCTCGTTGTAATCGTTAATGATGCCGCGCAGCGCCAGTTTTTTTTCTTCGGGGTTTACTTCGTTGTCTTTTTTCTCATTCTCCAAATCCTCCTGCATCTGCCTGATGTCGGCAACATTTTTATTTACATTGCTTCCTTCTTCTTCCATTGCTTTCGGTGGAGGAGAAAAAACACAGGCAACATTTAGAGGTGCATAATTTTCATCTTCTGCTTTTCGCTTTGCCTGAATTTCTTTAAATAGCTTGTGGTATTCAATGGCATTATTAATAGAAGCCGTTGCGAGCAGCGCATTGAAACGCCCTGAGTTTGTTGCTGCGCGATGCTTGTTTAGGATGGCCTCTGTCACTGCCTGTTGCGTCATCGTTTCGCCCGCTTTGGGTTTAGCTTTTCCTTCAGGTTTATAATAGTCAACATGAAAGCGCAGCACGTTTTTGTCTTCAATGGCATGGGTGATGGTGTAGCGGTGCAACTGTTTCTGAAAAATATCTATCGTGGTTTTATAAGATTCTATCTGTCCTTCAATCTTAGTGTAAATGGCATTCTTCTCAAAAATGGGAGTGCCTGTAAATCCAAAGAGCTGTGCGTTCGGAAAAAATTCTTTGATGGCTTCGTGGTTATCTCCGAATTGCGAACGATGACACTCATCGAAAATAAATACAAGGCGTTTCTGGCTGAGTGGCTTCAATCGCTCTTTGTAATTCTTTTTATGCTCAGGGTCGAGAGCTAAACCCAGCTTTTGAATGGTGGTAACAATCACTTTATCGGCATAATCTTCCGACAACATGCGCCTCACCAATGTTTCGGTGTTCGTATTTTCCTCCACGCATCCTTCTTGGAATTTATTAAATTCTTCGCGAGTTTGTTTATCTAAATCTTTGCGGTCTACAACAAACAAACATTTTTCAATACCATCATTATTTTTTAATAATGTTGACGCTTTGAATGAAGTAAGTGTTTTACCGCTACCTGTTGTATGCCAGATATATCCGTTGCCGCGATTTTGCTCAATGCATTTTACGATGGCTTCCACCGCATAAATCTGGTAAGGACGCATTACCATTAATTTTTGTTCACTCTCAACAAGTACCATGTATTTGCTGATCATTTCTCCAAGCTTGCACTTAGCAAGAAAATTTTCAGCGAAATCATCAAGGTGAGTTATTTTTTTATTGTCTTCGCTTGCCCATTGATATACAGGTAAATATTGTTCATCAGCATTAAAATTAAAATGCTGATTGCGGTTGTTGGAAAAATAATAAGTATTAGAACGGTTGCTGACAATAAAAAGCTGTATGAAACAAAGCAATGAGTTAGTGTAGCCATTGCCCGCATCATTTTTGTAATCTACAATCTGCTGCATCGCCCTTCGCGGACTCATCTCTAAAGTCTTCAATTCGATTTGAACTACAGGTATTCCATTAATAAGCAGTAGTACATCGTAACGGTGACTACTGTTTTCCGTATTGACGCGCAACTGATTGATGACTTCAAAATCATTCTTGCACCAGTCTTTAATATTAACCAGAGTATAATTTAATGGAGTGCCATCCTCACGCTGAAAATCGTTTCGCTGACGTAAAAATTTTGAAGCAGTAAAAACATCAGGGTTAATTATTTCATCGCGCAAACGTGCAAACTCAGCATCGGTTAAATTAACCCCGTTAAGCGTCTCAAATTTATTCCGGAAGTTTTCTTCGAGAGATTTGCGGTCGCGAATGTCAGACCTGTAAGTATACTTCATATCTTGAAGCCTTCCAATCAAGCCGTATTCAATTTGAGGTTCGTTAACCGTTGATGCCATTGTTTAAAAATTATTCTTTATGTTTTATCAATTCCATTGCTTTGTACCAAAAATAATACTTCAGGATTACTTCGTTTTAATTTATTCAATTTTGTATTAAATAGTGATTCTATTTGCAGCACTTCAATTTCTTTTGCATCCGTAAATCTCTCCATTTTATTTTTATCGGCAGCAATAAGTTCTGAAACGTAAGCATACTCAGGGTGCTTGCTGTTCGCCATTACCCTTTTTAGCCGGTTATAGCCCTCAATCCCACCGCATTCCTCCGGAGGAGCGGCCATCGCACCAGCAAGGCACACAGGGCCTGTTATACCCGCGTCATCCGGGTATATATCCTTCAAGATCACCATGTGGTTCCATCCGTCTGGATGCTTCTTTGATACGCTAAAAGTAATAGAAATGTGTGAGCAATAAAAAAACGCCGGGATAGCCCCGACGTCTCCTATAAATTTGCCGTAATTATTCTTTAGGTATTGCTAATGAGGCGAACAGGTTAGTTAGTGTCCCGGTTAGCGCATAATAGGATCCCCACCCCAGTGGTTTTATTTCTGCCTCAAATTTAGGCATGAATTCGGACGCATAATACTTGCCCCCAAGCCATCCTCCCAGAGGAATCCCATAATAATTTACCTTACCAGTGGATATAATTGTCATAGTGACCACTATCCCTGCAAGCGTTTTGTCTTTGTCCCTCTGCAAAAACCTGAAGGTAAACAAATAATCACCGCGCGATTCGGAATACTCCCTGGAGGCTACAAACGAGTATCCTTTTTTCACGTCTGGCACGTCTTGCCCTTTTTTTATCATGTCCTTATACCCATTGATCATCCAATTGTACTCTTCCACCGTGGTGGTTTGTCCATAACATACAGAGGACGTAATTGCAAGCATTATAATAACAAGCGTTTTCATTTGGTTAAGTTTTTATGCCCCGACCACCCGAGAAGGCTGTTTGTAATAAATCGGCGTGGGTTATCTAGCTAATCTGCCGAGAGGCACCGCGAAGCGCCCACACACAAATACAACTAAAGCCCACGCCTTTCGTGAGCGTTTAGTCTGTATCCAGTGTGCT
>JANWIZ010000039.1 GCA_025449635.1 Patescibacteria group bacterium | reverse complement strand
TAAATCAAGTTATTTTTCTTAATAGTTTTAAATGTTATTATATTAGAAAATGGATCCAAAAAAGATACTTCTAGTTGAAGATGACGATATAATCCGCCAAGTCTATCAACACTTCCTTGAAAAATCTGGTTTTCTGGTTTACACAGCTTCTAGTGGACCGGATGCGGTGTCTTACGCTGAGAATGAGGGTTTTGACATAATTATTCTTGATATAATTATTCCTGGATTTGATGGTTTTCATGTAATCGAACGGTTAAGGGAAAATGAAAAAACTGCAAAAACTCCTGTCATGGTTCTGACTAACTTAGATGATGATAAGTACGTGAAAAGGGCTACCAAACTGGGAGTTGCTGAGTACTTAATAAAAGCAAATACTACACCACAGCAAACAGTCGACCATATTAAATCACTTATTTCTTAATTACTTCAGCTTGAAGGAAACAACTGCATTATCAAAAATAAGTTTAAAGTTCTTTTCTTCACTCGGAACGTAGTAAGAAAGAGAAATTTTTGTGGTTTCGGAGGGTGTTAAATTATAAAGAGTTTTTTCTTCTCCAGTTGAGTAAACATACTGCACGTCATCACTATCTTTTAGTCTAAAATCTCCTGGGTTATAAGAAAGTGTAACTTTATTAGTATTATTTAGTGAAACGCGAACTTTGAGATAAGAGTATTTGAAATAATCAGATTCTAGGTATGCAGATTGGGTTGCCTGGTTATAATATTTTTTCTGTTCTTCTTTTTGTTTTTCATAGCTTTGATCTATTGATGCCTCTTCAAGCTTAATGGTAATACCGTTTTTTACCTTAATTTCGTCTCCCAACTCAGCATCTATCAAACCTTCCTCTTTCTCTTCTTTTTCAGTTTTTTCTTTACTAGATTCTACTGTCGGCTTGTTTGCAGCAGAACCACTATCATACCCAACCATATAAGAAATTATTATTCCAGAGAGAGCTACCATTCCGGCTAAAATAGTATATGTAATAAATTTGGATTTTTTGAAACTAAGAGTCTTGTTAACTTTAGATTTTTCTATCTCAACAGTTTTGGTTTCTGTCGATTCAATAGGTGTTTCTTCAGGCATTAAGTATATTATTTACAAAAGTTACAAGTATGTCAAACTCCCTAATAAAAAACTCCGATTAATCGGAGTTCTTTACTGTTCAAAGGTAGGTAGTAAGCCAGATTCTGTTTCTCGATGGAAATCTATCTAGTTGTGATTATTATGGTCACACCTGTTCGGTTTTCCCGAACTGCCCTCGACTTCGATACTCAACAAGCAGTTGTCTTTGTCGTATCATTCGGAGGTTGCACCAAGGCGGATTGCCCGTTTCACTTCTGATTCAAATACTAGGAATCAAAACTTCGTCTCTGTTGCTCTCACCGATTGTTATTTCAATCGATGTGTTCCGAACCTACTCTAGTTAAATCTTTCGGAACCACGAGGCCTTTCGGCTTGCCGCTTACACGGCACACTTTGCTTTTTGGTGTCTGGACTTTCCTCTCCGAAAAATCGGAGTATCCATCCTCCTGCCTTTGAACCTTATGAGTTTACCACAAAAGGAGGTTTTTTTCAACTTAAACTAGTATAATATAAAGGTTAATGCCTGAAGTAATAGTCTTTGTAATTAGTCTTGCCGCCTCTATTAGAGGTGCTGATTGGGTAGGTCGTTCTGCCTTTATTTTTGCAAAAAAATTCGGTATTTCTCAGTTGGTAGTTGGTGCAACAATAGTATCAGTATCTACTACACTACCCGAACTTACCATATCTGCAATTTCTTCAATCTTTAATAAAAATTCGCAGATCGCCTTGGGAGTTGTACTTGGAAGTCCTTTGATTAATTTAGGTCTTATTTTGGGTTTATTTTTACTTTTCTCACACCACCGTCCACAGATTGGATATTTTTCAAGATCAGTTAATTTGATAATAGTTATTTCAATTTTATTATTAGTTATAACTCAAAATCGAGATATTGGCGGTATTATCAGCCTGCTTTTAATCGTGCTTGGAATTCTTTATCTTAGTCTCGAATATCTAATAGGTCAAAAAGTCCCAACGTTAGTAGAAAGAATTGAATCAAGATTTGAAACTGCAGTAAGTTTCTTTAGTATTTTTCAGCAAGAGAAAAAAACTGTATATTTTGAGTTTATACTGGGAACAATTTTTTTAGCAGTTGGAAGCAAATATCTTGTAGACACCAGTATTTCACTTTCAAACTTGATGGGTGTAAACGAGTTTTTTATCTCGGCAACTCTACTTGCGATCGGGACTTCTTTACCAGAATTAATTACAATGATTAACTCGATAATCTACAAAAGATTTAATGTCTCGGTTGGGAACTTAGTTGGAGCCTCGGTTATAAATCTAACTATTGGCACTGGGATTGGGACTATGTTCCATAATGGAACAATTTCCTACCCGAATAATCTAATTATTTTTGCTGCTCTTATTTTGATTGGGTTTTTAGCTTTGCTATCTTTATGGAAAAGGATACCTACCTCACTCACTGGTAGTCTTTTGGTTGTTACATCTGTGTTTTTCTTCGTTATATTTGGACTACAAAATATACTATAGCTTACTTTTGTGTTCAACTATATCTGAAACTATAACTGAAGCAATTGCAAGACTAGGTACTGCTAATATTGCCCCTGCAATACCAAACAAAGTCCCACCAGTAAGTAATGCGAGAATTACCAAAAGAGGGCTCAGACCAACAGCGGCTTTCATGATTTCAGGTACAAGAATGTTATTTTCTAGCTGCTGAACAACTATATAAAGCAGTATTACGCCAACTGCTGCAATAGGGTTGGTTACCAAAGCAACAAGAATCGCCGGTACTGAGGAGACGATTGGCCCGACTACCGGTACTACCTCAAGCAAACCAGCGATTATAGCTAAAGGTAATGCGTATTCTACTCTCAAAAGTGATAGGCCGATGTAGGTAACTGTACCGACTACGAACATTAATATTAACTGACCTCTTACCCAAGCACCAACTTTCTGTTCAATTTTATGAGCAAGCTTAGTTACCCGTTCTTTAGGTAGATTTGGAAATAACACAAAAACATTGTTCTTAATTTTGTCTCTTTCAATTAATAAATAAAAGCTTAAAACTGCAATTGTAAGAAAATTCACAACCCCACCGATTGTAGTCAGAAGAAGACTTAATACATCGTCAAGACTAGAACCTATTTTTTCAGTAAAGATATTAACGATACTTGAATTATCAACTTGAGGTATTACTTTACCATCATAAATTTCTTGAAACTTGTTTATATAAAAAGGCAAGTTATTAACAAATTCTCTAACCTGAACTAACAACGGTGGGATTATCAAAAACAACAAAAAGGCTAAGAAGACAAACAGAAAACTGTATGCGAGTAATGCTGAAACAGTTTTATTTACCCCTCTATCGTGAAACCAATCCGCAATGTAAGCAAAACCAGTCATCAAAACAAACGCTGCTAACAGTGACATTATTATAGATTTGATCTGCCAAGCAAGAAAAAAAGCAATGATTATCACTATTGTTCTTACAATTGTACGTGGAGCAATTTCAACAACAGCAGGTTTCATAAGTTTTTGAACCTTCTTATGAATATTCTAACAATATTCTACTAACCTCAGCAATGGTAAGAATCTACGTATTTACCCAGTCTTTAACAAGTGCTTCTATTTCGGTTTCCGTCTTTTTTTCAGTTATATCATACCAGTAAATACTTCGATCTCGTTTGAACCAAGTCAGCTGTCGGCGAATATATCCGTGAACATCAAATTTCACTTTCTGCTTTACAATGCCTAAGTCTATATTTTCTTTAATATAGTTGGCTACCTGACGATAACCGATTCCGCTCATTGAAGGCAGGTCAATTGAATAATTTTTTAATAGTTTTTTAACTTCCTCAATAAAACCAATTTCAAACCAATGTTCAACTCTCTTATCATTTTTTGAATAAAGTGTTTCTCTATCTGAAGTTAATCCAATTTTTAAAATATCGAAATTAACTTTGTATTTTTTTTGTAAGGACGAAAATGCTTCTCCAGTTTGGACAAAAACCTCCAGTGCTCTAACAACTCTTCTTTTGTTATTTTTATCTATTTTTTCATAACTTATCGGATCTACTTTTTTTAGTTCTTCCAATAAATCTGTCAACTCTCTACTCTCAAGTTTTTTCCTTAATTTTTGATCAGGAGGTGCTTTGGGAATTTTCAACCCCTCAGTTACAGCTTGGATATACAATCCTGTTCCTCCAACCAATATGGGTAGCTTCTCTTTAGAGTGAGACTCCGCAATTTTTTCTAATGCGATTTGTTGGTACTGCGCTAATGAAAATTTATTATCAGGCTCAATAATGTCGTAAAGATGTATCGGAATTGAATTAACCATCCATTTTTCTTTTTCTTTCTGAATTTTGGTCTCTGGGCTTTCGACTTCTTTCCCTGTCCCAATATCCATACCAATATAAACTTGTCGACTGTCTGCACTGACAAGCTCACCGTTAAATTTTTCGGCTAGAGAAATAGCTAAATCAGTTTTACCAGTACCAGTGGGGCCACAAATTACTAAAAGTTTTTCCATCGAGGGTAATTCTACCACAAATGAACCTAAAAGTAGACTGAGGTGCTAAACTGTTAACAATGGCTTTCAACCCAAATACAATCTGGATTTCGCACACTTCTTTGAATGATTTTGATAAGTGTAGACAGCTTTATTACCTTCGAAATCTTTATCGAGACAAAAAATACGGTAATAATTTTCGGATTCAAGTCGCATCACCTTACCTTTCCCTTGGAGAAGCAGTTCATGATGCTATCAATCATTTTGTAACTCGCTACCCCAGTTCCGATCGGGATAAAGACAAGCTAATCTATGAGTACAATAGGGGATGGGGTTTGAAACCTGGAAAAATTGGTGGTTACAAAGATAGTGTGCAAGAACAAGAGTTTAAGGAACGAGGAGAGGCCATGCTAGAGCGTTTTTATAAAAACAATTACTTTTCGAAAAGAACGCCAATCCATATCGATTTTCCCAAATTACCCTTATTAGGCGAGGACGATGCCATATTGGTGGGAAACTTTGATTGGTTGGAAGAAACTCCTGAAGGTCTACATATCTTAGACTTCAAAACCGGTAAAGAAGAGGACGAAAATTCTCAACAACTACCAATATATTCCCTTTTAGCAGAGTACAATCTCAAGAAACCTGTAACCAAGGTAAGTTATTGGTATCTTGATCGCGACAGTGAACCGATAGAAAAAAAGGTTACGGATCTTAAGCAAACCTTGGAAAGAGTTAAACAAAAATCCTTAGAAATGCAAAAAACAATTCAGAACAAGGACTTCTCTTGTAATGCCGATATCGGCTACTGTAAACACTGTCACGAATATTACTCAGCAATTAACGACCAAGCGGAGCATGTGCAAACAGATTTCAAAAGAAAACGAGAGGTTTTTTATCTTGATTGATTATGGAAGAGTATATTGTTGGTAGTCGTAAACCAAAAGCAGGGGATAAAGTTTTTGTGATTCAGAAAAAAGATTACGGAACAGAAGATTTTATCGAAGGTGTTGTCAAGGATGTTCTAACTTCAAAAGCAGAGCACCCACGTGGACATAAAGTAAGATTATCAAATGGCGTCATTGGAAGAGTACAAAAATTCTCAGACCAAAAGAACGTCAAACCAATTCAACCAAAATATGAAAATCGAGATACGAACCTAAGTTCAAGTAATACTCCAAGTATTTTACCTTCAGACCCTGATGATCTAGTGTAAACTACTTTTTACAAAGTAAAATTCATCGTTCTGATTAAAATATCAAACTAATTTTAATCAAGTTGTTACTTACGAACGCTCTTCTTGATGCTCTTCGCAGCAATAAAACCAACTGTGTTCATTTGAGGCAGCTGCAAACTCTGTCCAGTCTTTGGGTTTCGTCCCGTACGGGCCTTTCTGCCACGTAGTATGAATGTTCCAAATCCAGAAATTACGACTTTTTCACCCTTTTGCAGTGTATCTTCAATTGTATTAAAGGTTGCATCAACCGCTTCTTTGGCAGCTTTCCTTGTCAATCGAACTTCTTTGGCTACTTTCTCTATAATTTCAACTTTAAGCATTTTTTCACCTCCTTTTCTATTTTTTTATTCTAAATTAAAATCTAGTCTTCTTATGTCTTTTGCTTTGTTCTTTGTATCAATTTCCAATAGAACTGACCGAAAAACTTTTGGGCCAGTTTCAACCCATTCAAATTTTACTGGCTCTGTATCTTTTTGCTTTCGAATTATAATATCCGGTTTCACACCAAGAACAGAGTGCAACGCCCCTGTCATACCAATATCACTAACAAAAGCAGTTCCTTTAGGTAAAATCCACTGATCACAGGTTGGAATATGAGTATGGGTACCGATGACAGCTGTGACACGACCATCCAAAAACCAAGCCAAAGCATTTTTTTCACTAGTTGCTTCTGCATGAAAATCAACAACAATAATATCTGGCTTTTCCTTGTCAACTTGATCCAGCAGAATTACATCAATAGCTCTATACGGTTCGTCCACTGGTTGGTCGATCCACTGTCGCCCCAGTAGATTGATAATCATTACTTTTTTCTTAGCAACATCAACAAAGGTGAATCCAAAACCTGGATTATCAGCAGGGTAGTTTGCTGGTCGAATGACTGTTGGATCACTATCTAGTGTTTCGGTAAATTCAGATTTGAACCAAATGTGGTTTCCACTTGTAAAAATATCGACACCAGCATCTCTAATTTCATCAACCTTGTCGATCGTCGCACCTTTTCCGTGAGAAAGGTTTTCAATATTGGCAATAACTAGATCTATTTTTTCTTTTTCTCTCAATTTCGGTAAAACCTCTTTAATAGCGGCTCTACCTGGCTTTGCAACAATGTCCCCAATGAACAAAATTTTCATATTAACGTTTTACTTTGCAACCGATTCTGCTCTTGTTTCTCTCATTACAGTTACTTTTACTGTGCCTGGGTATGTCAAAGTATCGTGAATTTTTTGAGATATATTGCTTGCGAGAATTGTCAGTTCAGCATCATCAATTTGTTCTGGATAAACAATCACCCTAACTTCACGTCCAGCAGCAATTGCAAAAGATTTATCAACTCCTTTGAAAGAACTGGCTACGTTCTCTAATTCTGTAACTCGTTTGATATAATCTTGAACCTCTTCGTGTCTAGCACCTGGACGACTTCCTGAAATAGCATCGGCAATGTAGACAATGATGCTTTCTACCGAAGAAAATGGTTTGTCCTCGTGATGTTCTGCAACTGCGTTGACGACTTTAGGATTGATATTGAACTTCTTGAGATAATCCACCCCCAGATCAACATGCGAACCTTCTTGCTCACCGGTAAAGACCTTTCCAATATCATGGAATAGACAACCCATTCGAACAATGTTTGCATCAGCCCCCACTGTTTTTGCTAGCGCTACTGCAATTTTAGTTTCTTCGAGTGTGTGGAGAAACAAACTTTGGCCATAAGAATAGCGCCATTTAAACCTTCCGAGAGTGTCAACCAACTCTGTTGGTAAATTGTGTACCCCAGCTAAATTACAAAGTTTTTCACCTTCTTCTCGGCGAATTTTTTCAAAATCCTTCTTCACTCGTTCAACCACTTCTTCGATTCGTGTTGGCTGGATTCTACCGTCAACCATCAACCTTTCAAGAGCAATTTTGGCTACCTCACGTCGTTCACCATCAAAACAAGATAATCTAATAGTTCCTGGAGTATCATCTAGATCAACATCGACTCCAGTGGCCATCTCAAAGGCTTTAATATTTCTTCCTTCACGACCAATGATTCTGCCTTTCATATCTTCATCTGGCAATCTTACTATCGACGTGGTGTATTCTGGAACGTAGTCTGTTGCTCCCGCTCTCATTGCATCGACAAGAATATTTTTGGCTTTTTCATCTGCTTCTTTTTTGATTTTTTCCTCAGCTTCACGAATTCTTCTAGAAACCTCATCTTTTAGTTTGCTTTCAGTTGCATCGATGATAAGTTTCTTAGCTTCTTCTCGAGTGATTGAGGCAACTTTCTCTAATTTAGCTGCCAGTTCACTACGAGTTTTTTCAAGATCTGCTTCCTTGTTCTTAAAACTAGTTTCTTTCTCGTCTATTTCGGAAAGTTTTTTGTCAAAATTTTCTTCCTTCGCTGCCAAACGAGCCTCAAGCTGTAATACTTCAGAACGAACTTTGCTGGCCTCTTCTTCTGCCTCACGTTTTATTTTCAAAGCTTGGTCTTTTGCCTCAATTAAAAGTTCCCGAGCGTTGTCAGGCTCCTCTTTACCTTCTTTTTCTTTTGTCGGTTTACCCTTGGAAAGTCTTGGTTGAATTACGTTCTGATAAGTGTATGCTCCTGCTCCCCCAACCAATAGAGCGACTATCGCCATTAAAATTGGATCCATAATTTGTTTTTACCTTTTCTAGTCTTGGCATATCTGCTTTAAGACCCTTCAAATATCTATCTTAATAATGAAATAAATCCGTTCTATCGTTTTTATGAAAAAGATTGACAGAACAAGAAACTTCAAAAAGTTTCACACCAATTTTAGCGCTTTCGAGAGAGTGTGTCAACGACTTTTTTGACTATTTCCCAATCAAAACCCTTCGAAGCTAAAAATCGTCCCATTTTTTCCCGAAATATCTTTGGGTCAAATTTTTCATAAGCAGCTAACTTTTTTTTGGCTGCTTCATTAGCGAGTAAAAGCGGGTCGATTTCTACTGAATCTAACACAGATTCAATTGTATCTTTGTCGATACCTTTTTTGAACAATTCTGATTTAATTATTCGTGGTGAGGTTTTTTTAAATTTAACTCGTTGCTCCACCCACCATTTAGAAAACTCCAAATCGTTAATAAATTTAAGTTTCTTCAATTTTCCAATAACCTCTGAGACTGAACTTTCAAAATTTTTCTTCTCTTCGTCACCTTTTTCACTCTTCCAAAGTTTTTGAAGTAAATTGTCCCGAATCTCTTTCTCCGACCGAGGTCGGTACGAAAGAAACTTGACTGCCTTATCATAAAGTCTTTCTACCTGATCATTAAAAATTAATTTTTGCACTTGATCAGAAGTTAAGTATTCGTTAATTCTTAGTTTGTTAACAATTTTTGATTCTTGCGAAACACCAAAAGCAAATTTTCCGTCTAAAAAAATGTTCACTCTTTTGGGATCTTTTTTTTGGGGTTGAATATCGGAAATTGTTTGATTCACTCAGTGAGTCTACTTTTCACCAGTAAGAAATGCAACTTAACATATAGAATAACTGCTAACTTCACTCTTCTGATTCTTCGTCTTCGACTTTCATATCCATCGGGGCATTACCCTTGGCATAAGAATCTTTAACCTTTTTTTCAACTTCAGTAAATACTTTAGGGTTTTCGGATAAATATATTTTTGCAGCTTCCCTGCCTTGTGCAATATTTTGGCCACCGTATTGAAACCAAGCTCCGGACTTGTTAACTACACCAGTCTCAACCGCGGCATCCAGAAGAGAGCCTTCACTAGAAATTCCAGTCTTAAACATGATATCAAACTCAGCAGTACGAAAAGGCGGGGCAACTTTGTTCTTGACTACTTTAACTTTCACACGAGAACCAACTGTATCTTGACCATCTGTAATCGCTTCTACTCTGCGCACATCTAATCGAACTGATGAGTAAAACTTCAAAGCCCGACCACCTGGAGTGACTTCTGGATTACCAAACATTATTCCAACTTTTTCTCGAAGCTGATTAATAAAAATAACCAAAGTATGTGATTTGGAAATTGCACTCGCCAGCTTTCGCATCGCTTGGGACATCAGTCTTGCCTGCAAACCGATGAAACTATCACCCATTTCACCTTCTACTTCGGCCCTAGGTACTAGAGCAGCAACCGAATCAACAACGACCACATCGACTGCCCCACTCCTTACTAGTGTCTCAACGATTTCAAGGGCTTGTTCTCCCGTATCTGGTTGTGAAATCAAAAGTTCTTTGATATCAACCCCGATACTTGCAGCTCGACTTGGATCAAGAGCATGCTCAGCGTCAACAAAAGCAGCAATCCCACCTTTTTTCTGTCCTTCTTTAACAACGTGAAGAGCTAAAGTAGTTTTTCCACTACCCTCTGGTCCAAAAATTTCGATGATTCGACCTTTTGGCAAACCACCCACTCCAAGAGCTAGGTCTAGTCCCATAACACCAGTCGGAATCACATCCACAATCATTTTGCTACCAGACTCACCTAATTTCATGATTGAGCCTTTTCCAAACTGTTTTTCGATCTGGCCCATTGCTGCTTTGATGGCTTCTAGTTTTTGGTTTTCCATCGGAGTTTCCTTTCAAAATTCAAGAATAACTAGTTAGAAAGTAGCACAAAAACAATTACTATACAATTCTCTCTAACTCTATCAAACTGTTTCTTTAATTAAAGTATTTGAATTATTATAATTATCAAATTCTCGGGGTGTGGGTTTCTAAAGAACTCTTCATCCCTCGTTTCTCTCGGGGTGTAGTTCAGTGGTAGAACGCAGGGCTGGGGGTCCTGATGTCGTAGGTTCGATTCCTATCACCCCGACCAGTAAAATTTCGACTAAAACTAAGAACGAAGTTCGGAGAGTTTGAAAAGGTTCTATTCCTCACCCCAACAAGAATTTATTGCGTTGGTTTTTGACACCCGAAGAAAACCCCGCCGTCGTATAGAGCTATCTCCCCAGAAACACAGCGGTTAGGATACTGCTCTTGGGTCGATTGGTTCGAATTTTCTGTGGTGGTCGAAGTATTTTGCAAATT
>JANWIZ010000038.1 GCA_025449635.1 Patescibacteria group bacterium | reverse complement strand
TTGTTCTTTCTCCTGTAAGTACAGATCAAAAGCTGGCATTTACAAAAACAAGAGAAACACAAACAACTTCTTCTATGCGCAGCGGCAGTGTAACAATGGGAGTAATGCCTGATTATACCTATTCTGGCACAGGTTTACGTTGTGATGGGGTTACCGATGGAAGACCCGCACAAAAGGCAGGATTAAAAGCTGGCGATATTATTCTTAAGCTTGGTGACTATACCATTAGTTCTATGGACAGTTATATGCAAACACTTGGAAAATTTCAAAAGGGAGACAAAGCAAAAGTGAAATTCAAAAGAGGGAACGAAGAATTGGAAACAGAGGTTCAGTTTTAATTTATAAAAAACCAACACCACCTTGAGCAGACTTGTTTTAGATTCACAGGATATTACCGATGGGTTTTTTGAAGACACCCGCCTGCTTGGTATCATGGCGCCAATGAAAGATTACCAGTTTTGCTGGAAGCTGAATAACATGCTCGGGGTTGATTTTCGTGTGAACAATGAGATCGAAATTCAGCTAAAGAAAAAAAAGCGGGATTATTTTTTTGGTTTGTATGAGTATCACGAGCCCTCCACGGCACTTGAGCATTATATTTATAATAACCAATTTGATGGCGAATATCTTTTACCGGAATTCAAGCACCTTGATTTTTTATGGCTGATGAAGGGTGATATTGTTACAGATGAAATGCTGCAGCAGCAGACGGAAAATATAAGATCAATAAATGGGGTACAATTAGTAATGGAATTGACCAATGAAAAGATAAAGAACAAAGAACATCTTGTTTTTTAAGTCTGCCCCTATCCCTAAAAGGGAATATTGATCCCTTAAATGAAAATTCATTTTATTTAAAAAACAAAGCCTATTCTAAAATGAGTACAACTACAAACACCCCTTTAGGGGATGGGGGCATGTGGAAAGAAGAAAACAATAAGCTATACAAGAAATTTACTTTCAAAAATTTCAGCGAAGCATTTGCGTTTATGACAAGAGTTGCCATTGAAGCTGAAAAGATGGATCATCATCCTACATGGACCAATACCTGGAATGCGGTGGAGATATCGCTGAATACCCACAGTGCCGGAAATACTGTAACCGACAAAGACAGGGAATTGGCAAAGAAGATTGATTCCCTTCTCAGTTAATAGTTTCCCTTACTTATTCTTATTGGCTGTCCGTTTGACTCAACCATAAATATTTTTACCACATAGGAACAATAGAAACATAGGGTTCCACATAGACTATGTGTCGTTCTATTGTGTCCTATATGCCTATGTGGTTCATTTTTTTCAAACAGAGACACTGCTAAAGTTTGCATTTGCTTATTTTTAATAGGTAAATGCAAATCACTGACACAATACTCATGATCCGCCCCGCTTCATTCGGGGCAAATGAAGAAACAGCTTCAACAAATTTTTTTCAATCAAACGACACGAAACCAGATCCCCGATCTGTTCAGAAAGCAGCGCTGAAAGAGTTTGACAATATGGTTGAATTGTTGCGGCAGCAGGATATAAATGTGTTGGTCATTGACGATACGCCAATTCCGGTAAAACCATCAGCAGCTTTCCCCAATAACTGGTTGAGCACTTCACCCGAAGGAGTTATTTCCGTTTTTCCAATATATGCACACAACCGCCGCCCAGAGAAGCGAGATGATATTTTAAAAATGCTTGCTGAAAAGTTTGTGGTAAAAGACCTGCAGGACTGGAGTGAATTTGAAGTAGAAGGAAAATTTTTGGAAGGCACAGGCAGCATGGTGATGGATCATGAGAACAAAGTGATCTATACCTGCTATTCACCAAGAACAGATGTTTCGGTCCTGGAGAAATTTGCCAATGCAAACGAGTACAGGGCAATAATCTTTTTTGCAGTAGATAACAACGGGCACCCGGTATATCATACCAATGTTATGATGACGCTGGGCGAGAACTTTGCGATCCTCTGCGAAGAGGCAATTGAAGAAGAATGGGAGTTAATTGCAGTAAGACAATTATTGGAAAGCTCCGGCCACGAGGTGATAAGGATTTCAAAAGATCAAATGCATTCTTTTGCAGGCAATATGTTGCAGGTAAAGAACAGCAAAGGCGAAAAATTTTTATTGATGAGTCAAACCGCTTTTGACTCGTTGACCGAAGAGCAAAAAGAAGAACTGGCTGCAAGAAGTAAATTATTATCAATACCGATCCCTATTATTGAAAAAACAGAAGGCGGCAGCGTAAGATGTATGATAGCGGAGATCTTTTTGGAGAAGAGATGAAAAATAATTTAACGAGGTGGTTTGTGGCAAACAGATATTCTGCAAGTGCTTGTCTCGAGCTATTCGTCTTTGTTGTCCTTACGATTTAATAATGGTTTATGCTTTTTAATTAGAAACTCTTCAAGTTCATATCGTCCAAAGGGTGTCGGATAAAATGTCGCCTTGCAAGATTTTAAAAACTCTGTCACATTTTTATCTTCAAAAACTTCAAAATATTTTTTCTTTCCATTTCTTTCGTGCAATTCAAAGTTTAAAATTTCAGTCCCGATATGTCGTCTAAGTGCAGAGAAGTAGGTCGTATTGCTATGTGTATTAAATCGGTCGCAAATGTCTGAACTTTCACCAATGTAAATAAGTTTGTCAAGTTTGTTTCTAACAATATAAAGCCCTGCAACTTTCTTAACGTTGCAGTCAAACCAAAATCTAAATCTTCCTTTTAAAATGTCTTGCTCCGCTTGTACTAAAATATCAGCTTTCGTTTTTTGTACTTTGTCCCAGAGACTATTCTGGTCAGCAACATTGTGTAGCTTTCTTTTGTCAAGCTGAAATCTGTTTAAGATTGTTGGAAGATTTGATATACCAAATTCTTCAATTTCTTTTCGCCCAATGTCTGTAGCGATAGCCTGAACTCTAAATGCGTTAATATCAATATTGCCAATGGTTTTATTTGTCTTTTGCAGCTTGACTAAATTCTTGTAGAAAGTTGAAGTTGTCTGTTTGAATTGCTGTTTTAAACGTTTACTTAATTCCTTGCCTTCACCAACATAATAATTTGTCTTGTTATGAGATATAAGATAATTACCAAAACCATTGTATTCAATGTCACTAAATAATTGGTATGGTCTTGTTTTGAGTTTGAATAATCCGTCCGAAAGAATTGTGTCAGAATTATTTTGAGTAAATGTCCAATTGATTTTTGTCATACGGAAAGCTCATTTAGCATTGCAGGCAGTGGTCAGGTCTTATTATTTCAAACGACAAGAGAATATGATATTTAGCTCCTCCACAAACTCAAAATCATTAATCCATCGAATGTTCATGTTTTCGCAGACGTTTGGAATCTTTATTCTAGTTGTATTAGGAGCAGTTACCTTTTCTTCTTTAGTCACGACACAAGCTTTTTCTTTTAGTGCATGTGCAATAACCCAGGGATCGGCTAATGATCGTTGCTTTGTATTATCAACAAGATATTTATGTAATGGATTTGCAGCATAAACATCTCTTAAGCAGCTAGCAACTTCACCATCGATTTCGTTAATTGGAATTTTACTGTCTTTTAACCAGTTTGTTAAATCATCTTCGGTTTTTGTAATCTCTTCAAAAACATTGTGTGGAAGAAAAATTTTACCCTTTTCTCCGAAATCATTTAATAAACTCCAATAATCAGGACAAAATCTTGGTGAATAATATTTTTGCCATGCTTGAATAAGCACATTTGCATCTAAACAATATTTTTGTTGCGGTTCGGTCATTTATATAGAAAGGCTTCAAGCTTTGAGAAATTATTCACCTGGGTATTTAGTAAGCTACTTGCTTGCGTTGGTTGTATATGCCCACCACGAAAAGCATCCATAACAATCTTAGTAAATAAATGGCTGTTCTTATTCACAAGCAACATAAAATAATCAGGTCCACCTTTCTTTTTTTCTTTTGCTTTAACCGCCTTTTCTTCCTCTTTTCTTAAGAACTCCTGAAAATCTGCATCCGCGTCTTTCTTTAATTCTCGATATTTATTTAGTGATATTAACCCTACTGAATATGCCCTATAAAGAAATGCAAAAGAACTAACGCCTAATTTTTTTGAAAGGTTAAATACACTTTTTGAAGAATTAAATGTTGAATGCTCAATCCTTTGCATTACCTCTGCTGGAAGTAGGGTATTTGCTGCTACTTCATTACAGAATAATTCTATTGGATGTAATTTATCTTTGTGTTTTAATTCAGGTTCGATTTCGTTTGATATTCCTGAAACTGCAATCCAAATGTGAGCTAATTCATGTACTAAGGTAAAAAGTTGTGGAGCGTTCCAGTCATCAGAATTGATAAAAACAAATGGAGCATGTTTGTCGGAAATTACAAAACCTTGCAGCTCCTCACTGTCTAATTTTAATCTTGTATGAATAAAACTTGTTCTCGAAATGAATATGCCATTCTTTTCGGCGTTAGTAATCCATTCTTTAATTGGATTGTCAGTTGAATAATTTAAAGGGTCTATTTTAAGGGTGGATAAAATATCTTTCGCGACTGCCTGTGGGCTTGATTTGAGGGAGAATTTACCTACAAATGGTAATTCAGCTTCTTCATTGTCTGCAAATAGTTCACTTATCCAAACTTGCTTTTGTTGTATTTCGCGTATAATAAAAGTTGAAGCAGTTCCGAGTTTTTTGGCTGTTTTTCTACGAAAGTCTTGTAGTGGCTGAAAATCTCTTGGTATGTCTGGTAGAAAGAAAATAGCAAATGGCCTTCTGTAAGTTTTTGCTAAAGCCTCTGCTTGTTTAATTGTTGGTTGACTTGCTCCCTCTTCCCAATCATTAAGCTTGTCAGAACTAACAGAAACTTTAGCTGACGCTTCATCTAGAGATATGCGAGAAGATTCTCTTGCCCACTTGAGAACTTTTGGTGTTATAAAGGCTCTGTCAGACATGGTTAATTTATGTAATTATAATAGATTGGAAAATGGTATCATCTTATGGACTTGCTTACAATACATAAATATATGAACAAATCAAAATTTGCAAAAACTCAACCTATTGAAAATCAAATCTAACTTGTTCGTTTTTATTTTGGAATAGTTTGTTTCAAGCATTACGATTCTTCAGTGTCTCCAAATGATGCTCATTATGATGAATAGTAAAATAAAGCATCTCTCTCAAAGTTACTTTTCCCAATAAAGGATGTGGCAGAATATAAACGTCAAGATCTTTTTCGTTTTGCTTTTCAATTTTCAAGATCAGCTTTTGTTTTTGCTCAGTATACTTTTTTATCAATTCATCCTTTTTTTCAAAAGCAATAAATGGTGGAATAAACGGACCGCTTGCACGACCACCTGCAACAAGTTTGGCTTTATATTTTGCTACCAGTTCATCATAAGTTTTTGAAGGACGATTGGTTTTTCCAAACAGAATACGCAGCGCAAACTTTGGCAAGCCATAAGCAAGCTGCAATGGTTTAATAGCACGAATGAGATGATCAAGATTTTGCCCGGCACTCCATTTACCATTTGGACAAGTTTCAAATTGTTCTTTGGTCAATGGAGCAATATAATTATTGAACGCATCTATATTTTCATTCAAGGCTGAAATGATCTGTGGCTTGTCGTGTATTTGCATCGTTACAATTTTTTTCTGGGCTAAAGCCCGGGCGGAACAGCATCATCATTAACCCCAGCCTTAAGGCTGGGGTTATAAAAAGTCTCAAGATTAGGTCCGGGCTTTAGCCCGAAATTGATCAATCATTTCTTTACTTCTACCATCTTCTCTCCTTTCGAAATAAACTTTCCGATCGGTTCAATAAATTTTTCTAACCCTACTTTTTTAAATAAAGCTATCACTTCATCTTTCGCATTTTCTTTTACGCTGATCAATAATCCTCCATTTGTTTGCGGGTCGGGTAGTAAAGTAAACGCTTCCATTACATTCACTCCTTTTTCGAATTTTATTTTATCACTATAGCTGCTCCAGTTCCTTGTAGTGGCATCTGGAAAAATTCGCTGACTAATATATTCTTTAACGCCATCTGCCACCGGAATTTTATCATAATAAATTTCTGCACTTAAACCACTGCCTTCTGCCATTTCAATTAAGTGGCCAAACAAGCCGAAGCCTGTTACATCCGTCATGGCGGTCACTCCTTTTATTTTCCCTAACAGCTCACCTGTCTTATTTAGCATTGTCATTTGTTCTATCATTATTTGCAAATGCCCTTCTTTCAGCAATCCTCTTTTTTGTGCAGTAGATAAAATGCCAACGCCCAGGGGTTTTGTAAGAAAGATCAGGTCACCTTCTTCTGCTGTATTATTTTTTTTCAGATCTTCTTTATTGACAATACCTGTAACTGCCAAACCAAAAATGGGTTCCGGTGAATCAATGCTGTGTCCGCCGGCCAATGGGATTCCCGCTTCATTGCAGATCGTTCTTCCTCCATCAATGATCTTTTGTGCAAGCTCCACAGGAAGTTTTTCAACCGGCCACCCAAGTACGGCAATTGCAAGAAGTGGTTTTCCACCCATAGCATATACATCGCTGATAGAATTAGCAGCGGCGATTCTTCCAAAATCAAAAGCATCGTCAACGATCGGCATGAAGAAATCTGTAGT
>JANWIZ010000037.1 GCA_025449635.1 Patescibacteria group bacterium | reverse complement strand
TTAGCTGACAGTCCCCAACTGGTTACAGTTATGGTTTTTGCGCCAGTTGTTGCATAAGAAACATTGAAACTACCACCAGAACCACTTGATGGAGTTCCTCCAGAAGCTGACCATGAATAGCCATTGTAACCAAAAGAGGCAGTTAAAGAAGCGTTGCTACCGGTTGTTACATTCTGACTAGCTGGAGAGCAGGTTGGTAACCGAACGAAATACCATCTCCAATCCAGCCCTCCGCCAGCTGGTACATTTACCACTCTAGAACTACCGGAAGCAAAGGCTGGGTTACTAGAAAGCGGCTCTGTGTGACAAGTAGTAGTATTTGTACATACTGTGGATCCTATCACAACATAACCCGCAGGAGCTGAGGTTGAAACTGTATGATTTCCCGCAGATACGGCACCCCACCCTAAACCCGTTCCAAAAGGATTATTTGTAATACTTGATCCTCCATCCAATAAAACAGGCTGTGCGCTTGGGGGGTTAGGGGTTGAGAAACCAGGCATTAAAACTTTGAATCCTTGGATTGATCCGGTCGAAGGAGTCAATGTTACGGTATAAGTTGTTGTAGCCCCATTGGTAGCAAGAGTACCTGGAGAAAAACTATCAAGATTAGCATTGTTTATACTCTGAAATCCAGGTGCAGAGATTGAGAGCCTCATTGCATTACTTTCATAAAAAGTCGGGGAATTATTATTTAATGACACTCCTGCAACACCACCGGCGTTACAACAAATTTGAAGTTCGCTGGGACCATTCATAAAAAAGTAAACCCCACTTCCTTGATGGCTAGCTCCAAAATTACCGTTTTGACCAGCATAGCTACAAAAACGAGGAGATGTGACTGGCGCTATCCACAGATTTATACTTGCATTTCCAATTCTGCTACCTCCTGGGTCTTGAACTACAACTCTCACGTACGCTGGCGAACTTCCAAAAAAATGAGCCGCAAAAGCTCTTGTTGGGGCCAAAAACAAAAACCCCAACCCAGTTAAAGCCAATAGGCTAGCAAAAAACGCTATCTTTACCTTTAAATTCATCCTCATTTCAGCTGTTCCTTTAACCATTCTTTAAAGGTTCCTTCATAACCATCGTTTCCGGCTAAAACTCGAATCATATAACAAGCATCATTTGTATCACTACACCACACTTCTGAATTAGTACCTACTTTAAGTTTTAAAATATGTTTTTCGACTGGAAAATTTGATTGTGGAGTTATTTGATTTAACTGTCTTTGCATTTTATCTTCCGGCATTTTTTTTACCTGAACTGCGTTGGCTGGAAAATATTTTAATACCTCTGAATTGGTCGCCAATACTTTTCCCAACTCAATCACTTCTTCTCCTTTACTAAAACGTTCTTTAACTATTTCGAAAAACTCTTTAGCTTTTCCTTTCCATTGATCAAGTGTTAAAGGAGCATGAGTTTCTGGGAGCACATCGAACCTAAGAGAAATAAATTCAGCTTCTTTCCAAGTTAGTAGAGCTTGCTGGACTTTTTCTCTTGTAATATTAAGTTTTGCCAATTCTTCAGCCTCTTGTTCATTAAGACCATAAATTGCAGGGTTGAAACTTTTATTCCTGTTTTTTATTTCTTCAGCTGAAACCACAAGCTTTTTGCTTTTAGCCTCAATATCGATAACAATCTTTTCCTTTAGCGCTTGTAGTGTCTCCTCTCGAGACGGTACTTCTACTTTTGGGTCTAGTTGTTTTTGATACTTCACTAAGGCATTGTAAATCTTGTCAAACTTGACTAAATCTTCATCAGTTATTGCCACTCCTTTAACTCGAGCAATTACATTTCCTGTCTTTATCTGCCCATCTCGAAAGTAAACGTTTTTAGAAGCCCAAAAGTAAGCAGCTACTCCTAAAACAAGTAGGAAAATTGCAATGATTGTAATTGGGATTTTATATTTGTTGAATACGCTGGGCAGCAGTGAAGACATTTGTAATTTAATTTTACTTTTGAACAAACTAACAAGTCAAGTTAATAGATATATGAGATTGACACATAACAATTTTATTGAATTTTGGGTAAAAAAATCCGCTCCCAGATTCGGCAATATCTGAGAGCGGTCTAGGCTTACTTAGGTGAAGGACAGGGCTGCTCGGCTGGCGTGGGCATCGGAACTCCAGCAAATTCGCAGGTTCCCGAATGACCAATGTTTGTCGCCAGTCCTGAAAGGATTATCAGGAAAACGACTAGGGCTAGCAGAGCAAACCCTCCGAGGACGACTTTGGTGCTCGTCTTCATACCCTCCTCCTTCATTTACCAAGCTCCCCAGGGATAGCAGCGTCCAGTACCGTAGACATACGTCCCCGCAGTCACCCTATAGCTCTGAACTGACCCGATCCACGGAACGTTGAGGTACTTGTAGGTCGCGGACGACTGGCTTGTCCCCACTGTGCCGTAGTTGGTCGGCCCGACGGTCGATGGGTCGTGCATACTCCAACCTGGCATGGTGGAGCTGGTCATGTATGGCGCGTACATGACGGTCACACGACTACCGTTGTAGCGGTAGCCCTGGTAGTGCCGTAGTGTGAACACCTTCATTCCAACGGAATTTTTGGCGTAAACCTCACTCCGACACGACCAGTAGTAATCAGCGGCGGCGGCAGTTACGGAGCTCGGGGACACAGAGATCCCAGAAGCTACTGCGACCTCCCTAGTCACCACTACCGTTCCGATTTGCTTGCCGGTGTTGTCGAGGAGAGGTTGTTCTGAAACAACATCCTTACCCTCCTCAAAATCCGGCACGGCTTGACCGATGACGCAGTTTCCTGTCGACGGAACAGCCTTGCCAACTGCGAAACGCAGGATCAGCATCGCGTCTCTCGAGCTGAGAGTAGCGTCGCAATCTGCATCCCCCAACGACAGACACTCTGCTGTTCTGGCCGAGTTGCCTCCAGCAACTGGCAGACCAACTGAGCTACGCAATACGAACTGCGCATCGCGAGCGTTAACACTACCACTGCAGTCAGCGTCACCAACCACAGGTGCGCCAGAAGCTTGCGCCGACTCGGCAATCATGAACAGCCCGACCAAAGCGGTTAGACTGATCACGAAACTAACGACGATCTTGTTCATTTGGAACCTTCCTCTCGTGTGAACGAAATTCTGGTCCCAATTTTTCCCTCCCCAGGGTTATTCAGTTGTAGATCTCACCTCCTTGAATTTTTGGTAGACAGAATTCTATCATAATAAAGCCTAAAGTCAAGTACTCTAGGTCTTTTTTCACCTTCTTTCTGCCTTACTTTTTCCAAAAGATAAAACACTACTTGACAAGTTCAAACTATAGGAGTATTTTTGGGGCGAAGAAAGTCAATTCAACGGAAAGGAGAGCTCCGGTGAACAAGTATCGTTTAATTGCTCTGATCATCTTCGGAGCAATCCTGTTAGTGGTTGCAGCTTGCAGCGACAGTGAGGAAGTTGTCGACGACACTGCCACTCCCGCTCCAACCGCGATAGCTGATCCAGTGACTTCGACGGCTAACGACACGAGCGCGCCTGTTGACCCCAGTTTGATCGATGAGGAGTGTGACTGCGTTGCCAACGAGATCATCGTCCTTTTTTCCAATCCTGAGCCTTCAGGTGAAGTCCAGGAGATCCTAAACCGGTTCAACGCTGTAAGGATCAAGGAGAATTTCGATCTCGGCGGTGCCTGGGTACTTCAAGTCCCTCGAGAAAATCGTGAAGGTCTGCTTGCAGAACTAGTGGATCGAGAAGATGTTGAGTACGCTGAACGCAATTTTGTTGGAGGAGGATCGTGAAATCAAAGGAGGGGTCTTTCTTTTTCGAAAGCGAGATTCCTCCGGTTATTTTAGTAAAATTTTAGTAAAAAATTTATGAAAAAAGTTTTAACAGTTTCTCTCATTTTAATGCTACTCTCACTTTTCTGGGTACTACCTTTGCCTGAAAAAGTGCAAAAAACAGCCCAAACTCAGGCCTCTTTCGCACCAAATTTGGATCCTAGTGGCAAATTTTTAGCTGATGAAATCATTGTAAAGTACAAAGCAGGTGTCACTGACGATTTAATTATCGAAGATTCAGTTTCTAGCTCTTCTGCTAATTTGAATACTGCTACCTCTTCTGCAAAAACGAAAAAGAGATTGAAAGATGTTCTCTCTGAACACCAAGCTTTTTACATAAAAGACAAAGACCTTGATGGTGCGAAAGTAATCAAAGTTTCGGCGGACAAAAGGAACGGACTTATTGAGAAACTCAAAAACAATCCTAATATTGAGTACGTCGAAAACAATTTTGTTGGCCAGGCACTGGAAGGTGGTGGCGGAGGTGGTGGCGGAGGTGGTGGAAGCCAAATGCCAAATGATGAGGTTTTTGTTGGTGGTAATCAGTGGAATTTGAATATGATAAACGCTCCAGTTGGCTGGCTATGGAACAAAGGTAGTTCTTCAGTAGCAATTGCTGTCATTGATACTGGCGTCGATTATAATCACCACGACCTTGGACTAGCCCCCACTGGAAAAGTGATAAAAGGCTGGAATTATATCGAAAATAACGGTGACCCAAACGATCCAGATGGCCATGGAACTGAGGTTGCGAGTATAGCAGCCGCCCGAACTAACAACTCACACGACATTGCTGCTGTGAACTGGCATGCAAAAATCGTGGCTTACCGCGCATGTTCAAACCGAAACTGGTGCCCGACAGATGCAGTTGCAGCTTCGATAAATAACGCTGCTGGAAGAAGTGATGTAAAAGTAATTCACATGAGTTTAGGCAATTTTCCTGACACCAACACATTAAAAAATGCGGTTGCTAATGCTAGAGCTGCCGGCAAAATAGTGGTAGCTAGTACGGTAAATAGCTTTAATCCTGATTGTTTTGTTACATTCCCAGCTGCTTATGAAGGTGTGTTTGCTGTTGTTGCAACAGGCCGAACAAATGAATGGAGATCAGGTTGTGCACGAAAAACTCTTGATAATGGCACCGCTTTTAACCCCGTAATGTTTTCTGCTCCGGGATTGGAAATTGTAACTTTGGATCGAGCCAACAATGGTCACAGTATCAAGTTTGGCTCCGCTACTTCTTACGCGGCTCCACACATTTCTGGAATGCTTGCTATACTTGCTGGCTGTAGCACCACTACACAAGCACAATTTGCAATGATTCTTGGAAACGATGGGATTGATTCTACCTGGGGTTGGCGTCGACCAAATTTATACAAAGCACTTGATGTTTATTGTATCTAATTAGTACTGCCAAAGAACTTAGCAATAAATTGGACTATTTTAAGAAGTTCTTTTGGGTAATCTATCCAGTCCAAATCTTGGTTAAACTCTCCTGAAGGAATTAGTCTAGTTTCTAAAAAAGTACTTTCCTTTAAGCTTTCATTTAGCAATTTGGCCTCCGTGAAAGGGATATAGACATTATTTTTATCAGAGATCAAAAAGGTTTTTGCTTTAACATCTGTGATATGTGTACCTGGAGATAAAGATTTTCTAAAATTTTCTTGCTCCATAGATCTTTGATCGTAATATCTAACTACTTCAGATTTATTTCTTGCTGTTAGAGCCAAATAAGTGTTTTGTGCTTGAGTTGAAAGGGTTTCAAATTCTTCTGAAGTTAATTTATCAAAATTCCTCTTAGCCAATTTCTCAGGATCAGCCGGCACCAACTTTTTTAATAAAAGTTCTCTCTCACTTTCACTGCTTAAAAGATTTATTGCTTCGCGGTTGTATATTTCCACGGTTTTAAAATGTGGTTCCCAATCAACTTCCTTTTCCCCGTCAAGAATCTTATGTGTAGAAATAGCTGAATAAATGTTGGATAAATCATAATAAGGATTTATTAAAACTAAAAAGCTTGTTTTCTCTCTAATAGCAGAGTCTGCTGCTGCTACAGCAGCTAATCCTCCAGAAGCGCAAAAAGCAACAAAACCAGTTTTTTCTGGGTTAACATTTTTTTCAGCGATTAAAAACTGAAGCGATGAGATGAGTTCATTTTTCGATGATTCCAATAATCTTCTCTTATGAAGTGAGTTAATATTGGGCACCAAGACAGCAAAACCTGATCTAGCCATAGCGGAGGCTAATTGTTGAGACCGAGTATCGTCTTTATCGATATCAACACCCAAATGTAAGACCACTCCCGGAAAGTTGCCCTTTTTCCTTGGTAGCCAAAGGTCAGCATAAATGTCTTCCCCTTCATCTGACTTGTATATTACTTGTGATACCACTGGCCTTGGTGTAATTAAATTAAGCGGTTTTATTGGATTGTTTGGGATAATTTGAATCAAAAAAAGCCCTGCTTTTATTTCCTTACGAAAAGTAACACTCAAAATAACAGTTAGAAAAAGAATTAGAGCTACACTTAGAGCGATTTTTCGTTTAAAATCCATACCTATGCGGAATTCTAAGGTAAAAAAGTTTTTTGTCAAATAAACGTTATATGTTTTGTTGTTTAAAGAAAAAGGTCGAAAAACAAATATTTCGACCTTAAATCAACTTCTGAACCAAAGCGCTGCCTTCGACGGTTATACGGCAAATTGGATTACCTCGTCTAGTGATCGTCCCCTCGGCTACATGCAGATCAATAAACGCAGTTGAGCGGTAGTTTAGCATCCAATCAGGTGCATTTTCATCCCAAAAACCGATGTCGTGATCAAGAAACAAACGCTCCTCTGAACGAAATGCCGTTTCAAGGAAAACTTTCATTTGCTCGAGCGTTTGGGGCTGAATATGATCAACGGACTTAAATGTTACCGAACCTACCCAAACATTGATATCCTGACGAGTAAGTATTTCAACAATCTTCTGCGTTCTCCAAGTTCCGCTATCCAGGAAAACAATCCCGGTGTAACGAAAAACCGCACTTGGAAACTGCAGAAGACGGTATGTGATGGGACTACCTTTCCCGTAAACTCGTTCTCCGTCTCGAAACCAAGTATTTTGTCTGGCTTCGATCAGTTTTCTCCGTATCGCCTCTTGTTGCGGGGTATTCACACGACTGTCCCTCACTTTCGATTTATGTGAATTAAGAAACCTTTTCCTCTCTTATCTTACTATTCCAAGTCAACTTTATAGGACAATCTTTGCGTCACTTAAATATTTTTCTGAAAAAAATTGAGGTACTTTGTAGAGGTTAAAAAATTCCAAGTATTACCAGCAAGGATAAGATTACAGTGGCTACCTGAGTTGCCATTCCCGATAGAATACTCATTGGCTTTTTGTAGTGAAATTTTTTGTGGAGATTGTCATATTTTTTCAGTTTATCGGGGCCAAATAACACCTGAAAAGTATGGTGAAAGTCCGGCAAAACAGCACAAAATGCACCTAACCATATCAGCTCGGCGGCTGGATTGTTATTGGTCAAAAACAAAAGCAACCCAAGACCCAAAACTACATCTCCCAAAACAAACAGCACTTCTTTCTTTTCCAAATCCTCAACTTCAATAAACCCACCCAGGTGTGGGATTCCGTCGAGTACAAAATGGCTAGCGGCTGAGATCGGAGCGACCATCATTGGGTTGTGAAATTGGCTACCAATGGCTGCTCCAACAAGAAGATGTGGTGTGGTCAACATGCAAGAAAATTTTAGTTCAGCTTGAGATTGCAGTCAAGTGAATCAAAATAGAACTAACCCAATATTGTAAATGTAAAATAAGTTGCAGTGAATGTTAACAGAGTCCCTAATGCAGCTTGCAAATAAGTATGGGCTTTGAGTCTAATTCGTGCCCAAGCAACTAATGGTACCAAAAGAAACAACCACGCTAAAGATGGCGATTGCACCAAAACAGCAACAGTAACAAACAAGGTCACACCCATCATATGAACACTTATTTTCCAATACAAAGTAATCAATGAGATAAACAAACTCAGGGTAAAAATAGTCAAAGCCAGCGCCAAAAGTAGTCTTGGAGCTTCAAAAAATCCTGCAGTTAGTGAGAACAACAAAGCCCCAAAAAACCAAGCAAATTGTACGTCTCGTCTCTCAACTCTGTTGGTCATAAACCAGTCTTTTATTTTACCGATTCTTTTTTCGTAAAAATAAACCCATAAGGGTGGCAAACCCATCAAAACAATGGCAAGTATTAGCCAAAGGCTCTTATCAGAGAGATTTAAATCTAAATTGGTAATAACTAAAAGCAATGTTAAGAAGGAAAAAGTAAATGGTTCGAAAATATAGGAAATGTATTTGGCAAAAATATTCAGCATTTCAAGAACAGTATCGACTAATAATTATTAACGGGTCAAGACCAATGAAGAAATTTCCAAAAACCTTCTTTAGCAACATTAAATTACTCATTAATTAGTAATCGCCTTAGTTTAAGAAGCTTTTTCAAACAATTTTAGTTGATCTTTTGCTTCAGTTTCAGGTTCGATTTCAACAATTGTTTTTGCTGTTCTTGTAATGCTTTTTTCCTTTTCATCTGGTGGCCAGATATGAACCGTTCCAAAAACTCCGTCATATCCAGGATCGATAAAAATGTCGCCTGAACGCATTTTTTGTAACGCTTCACCAAGATTTTCAATCTTTGCTGACTTACTCACTTCTCTGGGATCAGATTTAGTCAAGATTTCGATTTCATTTCCAAAAGTATTGATCAAATTTTCATACGGAATCTGCACCTTGGGACTAGCTACCGGAGATTTAATTGCTTCGGAAATCACTTCCTGTAAAGGTACTAATTTTTTAAACCCCGCTCGACCCTTTGCCTGATAACCCTCAGGTCGATCTTTTTCTGCCAATTGCGCCACTCTGTGCATCACTCCGATCGTTAGAGGTTTACGACAGACTGGGCACAATAGATCTCTTTTCATTGTCTGTTCTGGAGTTTCTTTGAAATTACAGTTTCGATGACCGTTGTAGTGATACTTTCCCTCTTCAGGGAAAAATTCCAAAGTAGAATCAATCTTTTGCTCTTTCAAAGCTTTTAGAACTGATTGGTAATCCAGATTAGAGTTAAAAATAGTCAATTCCCGAGCCATTTTTGGAGCCGAGTGTGCGTCAGAAAAAGATACAATTGAGCGATTATCAAGCTCCTTGACTCTCCAATTCATCTCGGGGTCACTGCTCAAACCGGTTTCAATGGCGTAAATATACTTACTAAGATCTCCAAAGCACTCTTCAAGTGAGCTGAAACCGCCGTTTTGACCAAGTACCCCAAACCATGGAGTCCACGCATGAGCGGGGATCATAATTGAGTTTTGATCGGCTTCAAGGATTATTTCCAACACTGTTCGCGCTGATAAACCAAGAATTGGACGACCGTCGGAAGCCAGTTTTCCCCGCTTTCCAAGTTCAGAATTTATTTTTTCAGCCGCTTTGATCGAGGGCGCGTAAAGTAAAAGATGAACCCGTCGCAGTCTTCCTCCTTGAGAAAAAATACAGCTAACTTCTGCACCAAGCATAAAATTTAGCCCATTGTATGAAAACAAACCGTTACCAGAGTCTTTGAGTTTTTCTTTGGTTTCTTTGAACCAAGCTGGGTGGGTAAAGTCAGCTGAAGATAAGAGATCAATTCCCTTTTTCTTAGCCCAAATAGTCAATGAGTCAAAATTGAGATTTTTACTTGTGGCTCGAGCGTAGGCAGAATGTAGGTGAAGATCGGCTGCAAATTTCATGAAAACAGATTGTAACAGGATTTATAGTTTTGGAAAAGAAAAAGACCGCTCCTATTTGAGGTACCGGTCTTATTAGATTCAATCAAAAGCGCATGTGCATGAATTTTGCGCGTGCTTGAGCTTTGGCTAACGCTTCATTACTAACCACATGTGTATTCGAATCAGGACATCCAGGGTGATCTTCCTTGTGATGACTCATTTTGTGTTTGATCTCTTCAACACGTTGAGCAATCATTTCCCGAGCTTGCTTACAGGTTACTGCACCTTCAGGATGAACCCGATGACAATTGAGACATTTGAAAGCCAACCTTCTTACCTCCCTTTTTCCTTGTTTCTTTCAGTTTACTCTTTTTGTCAAAATCGCTAGGTTGGGATCGAAAAGCTCGAGTATTCACCGGTTGGCTCTTCCCAAATAGTTTCAACAGATTTGACTTTAGCCTCTTGTGGCCCGGATCGTGAATAGTCGATCAGTCGCTTCAAAGTTAGTTCTTCACCTTCCGCTTCGATCTCCACTGATCCGTCAGAGAGATTTTTCACCCACCCTACCAAACCAAGATCTCTAGCCTCTTGCCAGATAGAGTAGCGAAAATTGACTCCCTGTACTTGACCGATTACTTTTATCTTTACTCTTTTCATACTCTCCTTTCGGTTTTTAGTTTACTCTTTTTGTCAAAAATAGTAGCTTTAGACTTGCAGGTTGATAAACTCTGGGGTTAAAATTAACAAAGATGTACGTCAAACTGTCCCAAACAAATTCTTCAGATCAAAGGTTCTCCATTTCCCAATGGCAGTCCCCAAAGGGGTTTACTCTGGTTGAATTACTCATATCAGTAGCGATCATTGTTATCATTTCTTCTTTTGGAATCGCGAGTTTCAACGGTGCTAGTCAAAGATCAGCGGTCAAGTCTCAAGCTCAAGAACTGAAAACTTTGATCAGAAAAATGCGAACCGATGCCGGAGCAGCGATCAAACCTGTAACTGGTGCGACTACTGCAACTTCCTGTAGATCTCCTATAGCGGGAGACTCTGATTTAGGGATAGTTTATGGATCTTACATCAACTTCAATCGGGGTGCTTCTAACGGTTCTCCAACAGTTACCCACGGTATTTCTTGTTTCGACTCAACTGGAACCAATTTATCTTCTTCCAACACTACCCAACTCAAATCAGGACTTGTACAGGGTTCCGCTAATTATGCCAACTTAACTGTATTTTTTGGGTTTGATGGTGAAGTAAAATTCTTTTCTGGAATTTCGCAACCATCAAAAAATGATATCGAAACTGTTAGTTCGTTAGCAGGCGTTAATTACACCCCCATAATAGTTTCTGATGGAGCTAATATCAGCTCTGGAAATAGACGACAGGTAGCAATAAATCTGAATGGGCTTATTTGTGATGAAAATGTGGGCACAGTCGTTTGCGCTGCCCCGTAACTATTTTTGGTGTTTAAACTGATCTCTGTACATTTTCTCAATTTCTTTCACCGTCGTCGCATCCTCAGCTCGTTTTGAACTACCTCGGAAAGAAACTAATCTTGGAAAACGCAGTGCATAGCCTGGTTCGTCACCTTTTTTCCCGGCTGTATGAAGGGGGCTGCGAGTGATCTCATCAGCAAAAATTTCCAGCACAATTTCTGGTTCCACCCAAACTGAAGGTGTAATTAGTGAATTAACCCTAGCTGGTTTGTGATCGAGTTTATTTTTATCAGCCATTTCCTTGACCTGACGCCACTCTTCATCAGTCAAACCTGTGCCAATACGACTAATTGATTCGAAAGTATCTTCTTTCTCATTGTAAACTCCGACCAAAAGCCCACCGACGCCAAACGTAGTTCGCTTACCTGTCCCAAATAAATAACCCAGCACTACACAATCAACTGTGTCAGAAAGTTCCCCACCAATCATTCGTTTAAACTTGATCCAGTTAAAGTTTCTCGCCCCTGCTTGGTAAGGAGAGTCCAATTTTTTGATCATTACCCCCTCTAAACCCTCAGTAATCGCCTCTTCAAATTGGGTGGTCAGATCGTTTGCTGAATGAGCAATCTTACCAATGGCCTCCATTACAGTGCTGGAATCGTCGCGAATAATATCTTTAAGTTTGGTACGGCGCTCGTGATACGGGAGTTTAGTGATGTCTTTCCCGTTGAGATAAAGTAAATCAAAGCAAAACAGTTTCAATGGCATTTTCTCAGCTGCTTCGTCAACGCCATATTTACGACGACGTTTGGTAGTCTCTTGAAACGGTAAAAACTCACCTGAAACTGGGTTGTAAGCAATCGCTTCACCCTCGAGAATCACACTTTTAGCCTCAATTTCTTCTAAACCGCCTTTAACTAAATCAGGAAATGAGTTAGTAAAATCCTCTAGGTTTCGAGAAAAAATTCGAATTTTATCACCGTCTTTGTGAACTTGGCAGCGAAAACCATCAAATTTGGGTTCAACGGCAAAACTATCCCCCATTCTTTTCACCACTGCCTCTGCATCCGGGAGCCTTTCCGCCAAAGCTGGTCGCATGGGTTTACCAACTTGCAGCTCAACCAGATCAACTGCTTTTATTCCCTTTTCCCAGAAAATCTTGGCAACAAAACCCAAATCACTGGTTTTGTTGTAAGCATCTTCTAGATTTTTTCGCAATGATTTATCGTTATTTTTTGCAGTTGAGAGAGCGTCTAGCACTGTTGGATCACCAATACCCAACCGGGTTAAACCTAAGGGCACCCGAACCAAATGTTTTGCCCCAGCTGGATTGACTTGTTGCAAAAGCTCAGCGAGCTGGCTAATTTTTTTCTCAACCGAACCTTCTCCGGTAGTTCGAGCAATTTTTAAAAGAATAGAGTGAACCTCACTAACTGATATTTTGCCTTCCCTTGTTTTGGCTTTTTCATTAAAAATCGATGCGGCGATACCCATATCACCTTCTTTAGCAGAAAGTTGCGTTACAACGGCTCTGTCGACCTTGTAGGCTAGAGCTACAGACTGTTCAACCATCTTCTCCGCCATACCAATCTCAGTTGCATCAAAAAACGGAACAACTCGACCTTGCAAGAGATAACAAATCTTATCTATCTCAGACGAGAGTGCCTCGTTAAAAACTTCTGACATTATCTGTATCAGTTCGTTACGTTTTGTTTCGGATTCTAATTTTTCAAAATATTCTGCTAGCCGTGTAAATTTCATACTAGGTTCATTACATCTATATCAATAGATAACTTTTTATGACATTAATAGCATATTCTTCTTTCCTTAAGTATAGCAAAGTTTAACTCTATGTAAAAATATCTCTCCTTTCGACTGATATTTTCTCGAAAACTCAAAAATGGAAACAACTCTATTTCCGGCTCTCTGAGCAACTTTGATATATAACGACCTGCTTTACTTAAAAAAGCTTTACTTTAAAATCTAGCTAACTTATAAATATCAATTCTGCGATGAGTCGTCCTGCTAATTTAGCTTTAACAAAAGTACATTTTGACCTTACTCACATTAACTTGCGTTGGTTTAGTCAACACCATATTGCCTTTTATCTCGAGCTTTTGATCTTAACCGTTTTTGGATTAGGTTTGGCTATTTCCGTTGAAGCAGCTGTTGATAATACTCTGGTTCAGCCAAGAGTTTCCCTGACCCAACCAAATAACGGTTATTTAGCACAAGATATTGCCGACCCCATATGGATCGAATTTTCTCACCCGATTGACCGCAACGACATAAAAGTTTCCCTCACTCCTTCAACCGAAGGAGCATTATCCTTTGTCAAAGGAGATCTTGGAGAGAATTTTGTCCGAAAAGCTGTCTTCCAACCAAAAACCACTCTCAAGCCCAATACTAAATACAATGTAAAAATTTCAAATATTCACTCGGTTGCAGGTTTTGATGAACCAACAAACTATTCTTTTGACTTCACTACTGCAGCTTTACCAAAAATTACTAGTTTCCTACCAAACTTAACAGCTGGAAATTTTTCTGTAAACGATTCCATCTACCTAAAACTAAACTATCCAAACAATTATGCCGCTAATTTTACCTTTACAGTTACACCAGCAATACCGTTTGACGCTGTACTAAATGAAGAACGCACTGCTTACCTAATCAAACCGACTTCCCCACTAAAACATGGCACTACTTACGAGCTAACGATTGAAAAATCTGGTATTACCTATGATTTGGAGAACAACAAGGTTTTGGCTGAAACAAATAAAACTTTGGAACAAAAATTGTTATTTACAACTTTGAGTGAACCTAAAGTAGCTTATGTATCTGCTTCTGGAAATAGTGCAGCAAGAGAGCCCATCACAATAACCTTTGATAAAGAAATGCAGCGTTCTTCAGTCGAGGACAAACTAAAATCAACCACACTTACTGGCTACACCTTGAACTGGCAGGATAATAAAAATCTAATCGTTACTTCAAAGACAGAGCTTGCTTACGACACTACTTACACGCTTACCTTAGGTGCTGGTAGCCAAGCATTAGACGGAAGCTATTTTGAAAATGATTACACCCATACATTTACCACTATCGGCAATGTCAAAGTGGGTCAGTTTTCCCCTTCCAACGGTTCTAGTCAGGTAAAAGTTACCAGCAAGATCTCCGTTTATTTCAATCAAGCAGTGGACAAAACCAGTGCACAGTCACACTTTTCGATTACTCCTAATGTAGCTGGCAATTTTAGCTGGGCAGACAATACTTTGATATTCTCACCAAACACAAACCTGAATTTTCTTCAAAGCTATACTGTTAGCATTAGCTCTGGGGTAAAAAGTATTTCAGCTCTAGACTCAATCAGTAGCTTTTCCTCAACTTTCAAAACAGCCGACTTATATGAAATCATCAGACTTTCGGTTCCAGTTTATAAACAAAAATATAGTCTTTCGTGTGAATTTTCTAATATGAGCATGGCACTAGCCTTTAAGGGCGTGGGTCGGACAGAAGACCAGCTGATCGCAGAAACTGCTTTTGATAATACTCCTAAAACTCAGACCACTTGGGGAGATCCTTACGCGGGATTTGTGGGTAATGTCAACGGTACTTATTTTGTTGATGGTTACGGGGTCTATTACCCAGTAATAGTTAAAGGAATTTCAAAATACCGTCCTGCTCAAAGTCACGTTGGTTGGAACCTGGAATCATTGCTTAAAGAAGTTAAAGCAGGAAACCCTGTGATCATTTGGTCCTGTTTGATTTGCAATAAATCACGTAACTGGACGACACTCGAAGGGAAACAGATCTATGCTTACGAGTACTATCATATGGTCACGGTCGTTGGCTACACTGGCAAACCCTCCAACCCTGAAACAATTACAGTCAATGATTCGATTTACGGCCGCCAACTCACTTGGTCCAAGGGTCAGTTCCTATCCAAATGGTCGACCATGAACAACACAGCCGTAGTAGTGAAATAAGCTAGTGCTATAATACCCCTCAAGTTCTGTTCTCCGCACCTAAAAAACCAAATCGAAGGGAGAAATCATGGCACTTACTCGACTTCCACTTCTGATCGATGCTCATTTTCACGCTCGAGATTTGGGTCAAAAGCATAAAGGAACCTTTGAATCGGAGACGAAAGCAGCTCTTCTTGGGGGTGTTGGTACAGTTTTAACCATGCCAAACACAGACCCTCCACTCATTACCCCATGGCAACTAGATGAGGCGAGAGATTCTGCTCGAGACAATATTTATTGTGACGTTGGGTTTCATTTTGGAACTGATTGTGGATTCACAGAAATGACTCGAGAATACCTAAGAGATAGCTTAATTAATGTTCATGGTTTAAAAGTTTATCTTGATCCAACCACTGGAGATCTTCAGATCAAGGACCTTAACCAATTGGATCCTGTATTTTTCAATTGGACTGCTGACAAACCAATTCTCATTCATGCTGAGGATTTGGAAAAACTTCGATTGGTGATCTCTCTGGCAGAAAAGTATCGAAAGCGTATACATATTTGCCACGTTAGTCGAGCTGAACAGGTTGAAATAATACGAAAAGCTCGAAGAGATCTTGGTATCATGTGTGTGACCAGCGAAGTGTGTCCTCATCACCTAGCTTTCACGTCAGACGATGTTTCTTGGCTTGGTCCATACGGAATTATGAAACCACCACTCGGAACAATGAGAGACAAAGAAGCGCTTTGGCAAGGTTTGCAAGACTGTACCATTGATATAATTGCTACTGATCACGCTCCTCATAGTAAAGAAGAAAAAACAGGTAGCAAGCCTCCATTCGGTGTGATTTCTGAACCAGTTTTTCCAGTCCTTTGGAAACTCTTCCATGACAGAGGTCTAAAAGTTGATTGGATCACCTCGAGGATGTTTGATTTACCGGCTGATATCTTTGGTGTGAAAAAAGATTCAGAATCCTATATGGAAGTCGATCTCGGAGAAGAGTATGGGTTTACTAGAGAAATGATTAATTCCAAAGCTGGTCGTTCACCTTACGAAGGGATGAAAGTTCTAGGAAGAATTCATCGGATCTTCCTTCATGGACAACTTGTAGCACAAGATGGAGAGATAGTCGCTAAAAACGGCAAACTGATTTAGTAAAGAAAAAAGCTCCTTTCGGTCTCGAAACGGAGCTTATTTTTTCCCGTATAACTCATATTACAGTGTTTTAAGAGCTGGCAACCCTTCGAGTCTTGGGATGTCTGTCAGAGACTCATAACCTCGATTCTCCATTTCTTCCAAAAACTGCATCGTCAACTCTGTAAAGGCTTTCACTCCTCTTTCGGCATACATTGTCGCGATTCGGCAAAAACTTCCACCAGCAGCAAAATAATCAATGATATCCTTACCAGTCCAAATCCCACCCTCACAGATAATATCGATCTCCGGCGGCAGTATTTTCCGATATTGATAAACCTGACCCATGACTGCCGGTCTAATGCTCGAACCGGACATCCCTGCGAGACCGTTGTTCGGTGTAATAATCGGTTTCAGGGTCTTAGTATCCAGCACCAAACAATTCGGAAGAGTATTGCAAAGGGCAACAGCATTTATCCTAGCCCACTTTATTAGCTGGCAAATTTCCTTTATGTACGCAGCGTCTGGATGGTAATTCAATTTAACGATCAAATTCTCATGTGGGGCAACCGTTCTTACTCTGTCAAAGACAGTCTCTACTGCCTCTAAATCGTAAGCGAATATCCCTTTTCCCTCCACGTTTGGACACGTTAAATTTAGTTCTAATGTAAGGTCATCCCCAGCAAAAAGAGCTAATAGATCAACAAAATCGTCATCAGAAAATCCGGCTAGACTGACTACAATCGGCTTATTATATTGCTTTAACTCACCAATCCTATCAGCGTAAAGTTTAGGTGGGTTGTTTGGTAAACCTAGAGAGTTCAAGGCAACTTCTGGAATCTCTTCTGACCAGTAAACGTTTCCTTTATTTCCTTCTCTTTCCAAAGCAGTAACAGAACCCACTGTAATTACGGATGCCGGCGATCTTCCTACTTCGTGATACTCTTTGATCGATTTTCGTGGACCAGGTGAATTACCAATGATACCCTCTACTCGAACCTTCCCAATTCTTGTGCGAAGATCCACTCCTTGTCCTCCTTAAAATTTATTTAGTTTTGGAAAAATTATAAGCTATGAAATAGGTGTGTCAATTATTTCAATACATAAACTGCAGCTTTGGTTGAACCTCTTTTTTTGATAATTTTATTCTGCATTAAAACTTTCAGATCACGAAGAATAGTATCATCAGAAATCATTGGAAATAACTCTCTCCAGGCAGCGTTGTTGATCTGAATATTCTTATCAAGATACTCGACAATCTTTATTTGCCGCTCGTTAAGCACAATCTGACCTTGCCTACCCTTCACACGCAGATCCACACTTAATTTTTTGACCTTATCCTTGATTCTCGTGATCTCAACTGCTAAACCTTCAGTAAAATACTCTAGCCAACTAGTGAGATCACGCTCAGATTCATCGGTTGTTAATTGATTTGAGGCTGATTGTAAAGCTTTGTAATAACCAGAAATATCCTGATCGTAGTATTCTTCCAGAGAAAAAAACCGCTTTACATCATAACCATCTTTAAATAGGCTAAGAGTAGCCAAAGCTCGAGCAGTTCGACCATTACCTTCTGTAAAAGGGTGTATTCGAACAACTTCGTACAGCAATACTCCAGCCTTGAGTATCGGAGAATTAACCTTGCCTGAGTCACTGTTCAGCCAACCAAGTAGATTCTCAATCTGACCTGCAACTTCAGAAGCTTCTGGAGGTGTAAACGTAACTTGTCCAGTCTCAACACCCCGAATAACGACTTTAACTGTTCGGTACCTCCCAACTTGTTCTTCTGGGACTAGCTTATCAACTGTTAATTTATGAACCTGAAGTAGAGTTTCTTGATCAATTTGATCCCTACTTTTGCCTTCTTTATTGATAAACTCGACGACTCTTTGGTAGTTGAGAACCTCTTGAATGTCTCGATTTCGTGCGGTGATTTCTTTGCCTTCAATCAAATCCTTTGCTTCCTCAAAAGTAAGATCGTTACCCTCAATGTGAGTTCCGTAATGAACGGCCCGAACAATAGCTTCTTCTCGAAATTTTTGCTCCCAAGCAGGCACTAATGGTGAGTTTTCGATAATTTCCCTAGCAGCCTCGATTTTGCTGACATTGGTGAGTATTTGGTTTGTGATCGTAAATTTGGGGTTGAACATTGTAGTAATTATATCTCGCTAAAGCGTGATATTATCTCCTACGTCAATAATAACATTTACCGCAAATTTACCGCAATGGTTTTTTTAACACTTTTTCACTAGCCCATTTTTCACTTATAAGTCCTGTCTGATTAGTTAATATTAGCTATTTACCCTACTCTATGGGTCTTTATCTTTACGAAGGTCCTTCTTAGCAGTTAACTCTTGCAAGTGCTAAGTTTTTGTGATATCTTGTGCCTATGGAAATGAGTTACGTTCCTCCAACTGAAAAGAAACCTTTAGAGAGCTACGGTCGCAATCTAACTGCTCTTGCCAAAGACGGTAAGCTTGATCCTGTAATTGGCCGTGATGAGGAGATTCGCCGGGTAATGCAGGTTCTTTCTCGTCGAACTAAGAACAACCCTGTTCTCATTGGTGAAGCCGGTGTTGGTAAGACTGCAATCGTCGAGGGTTTAGCCCAACGAATCATATCTGGTGATGTACCAGACACCCTTAAAAACCGCGAAATCTTTCAGTTGGATATCTCCGCTCTACTCGCTGGTGCAGCCTTTCGAGGTGAATTTGAAGACAGACTGAAACAGGTACTTAAAGAAATTACTGAATCTGGTAAGTTTATTTTGTTTATTGATGAGCTTCATCTTGTCGTTGGTGCTGGTAAAGCTGAGGGTGCGGTTGACGCTGCCAATATCCTCAAGCCAGCCTTAGCTCGTGGAGAACTCCATACAGTTGGAGCGACTACTCTCAAGGAATATCGAGAATATATCGAAAAAGACCCTGCTCTTGAGCGCCGTTTTCAGCCTGTTTTGGTTGAGGAACCTTCGATCGAAGATACAGTTGCAATATTGCGTGGAATTAAAGAAAAATACGAAGTACATCACGGAATTCGCATCACCGACAGCGCATTAGTAGCAGCTGCGCAACTTTCTAGTCGCTATATTTCAGGTCGCCTACTTCCAGACAAAGCTGTTGATCTGATTGATGAAGCCACAGCAGCCTTGAAAATGGAGGTGGAAAGTATGCCCACCGAGCTTGATAAGATGAAACGACGTTTGATTCAGCTAGAAATCGAAAAGGAAGCTTTAAAAAAAGAAAAGGATGTTAGTTCTAAGGAACGTCTTGGCAAACTTGAAACTGAGATAAAAACTTTGAAAACCAAAGCAGATGAGCTGGAAAAGGATTGGCGAGCTGAGAAAGATGTTATTACTAATTTACGATCGAAATCAGCTGAGCTTGAAAAAACCAAAACCCTACTCGATCAAGCAGAAAGAGATGCAGAACTTAATAAAGCTGCCGAGCTCAAATTTGGCAAAATCCCTCAATTAACCTCTGAGGTAGAACAATTAAATAAAAAACTCAAGGCTATGTCCAAAGAAGGTCAAATCTTGCGTGAAGAAGTTACGCCTGATGACATTGCCTCAGTTGTTTCACGCTGGACAGGCATCCCAGTCAATCGTCTTCTCGAATCCGAAGCGGCTAAATTGGCTCATATGGAGTCTGAGATCCACAATCGCATGATTGACCAGGATAAAGCTATAAAAGCGGTGGCAAGCGCTATAAGACGTCACAGGGCTGGAATTTCTGAGGAATCAAGACCAATTGGTTCGTTTATCTTCTTGGGACCAACTGGTGTGGGTAAAACTGAATTGGCACGCTCATTAGCTGAGTTTATGTTCAACGATGAAAAATCAATGGTACGGATCGATATGAGCGAATACATGGAACAGCATGCAGTTGCCCGTTTGATCGGTGCACCTCCTGGCTATATTGGTTACGAAGAAGGAGGTCAACTAACTGAAGCGGTCAGACGCAAACCCTACTCGGTTGTGCTCTTTGACGAAATCGAGAAAGCCCATCCTGATGTGTTTAACACTCTGCTTCAGGTACTTGACGATGGTCGATTGACCGACGGCCGCGGTCGAACAGTTGATTTTCGCAATACAATCATCATTATGACCAGCAATTTAGGTAGTGAAATTATTCAAAAATACTCTGGTAAAACACCGGCGATCATGCAGGAAGAACTTCTGGGATTGGTGCGTAAAATCTTCCGACCGGAATTTTTGAATCGTCTCGATGAGATTGTTATTTTCGAACCTCTTGGTGAGAAAGAAATTGAGCAAATTACTTCACTGCAAATCAAAAAAGTAGCTAAACGCTTACAAGAGCAAGGAATTACTTTAGAAATAAGTAAAGATGTTGAGAAGAAAATCGCCAAAGAAGGTTTTGATCCGGTTTACGGTGCTCGTCCTATCAAACGCGCAATTCAAGACTTGATACTCGATGAGCTTTCACTTGAGATTGTTGAAGGGAAAATTAAAACAGGAAATACAATCGAAACCATTTTGGTAGGTTCGAAAATTCAATTCAAGATAAAATAAATAGGTTATTTATTAGCTTTAATCTCGGCTCTAACTAAGTTGGAGAGAAGCATTGCAACTGTCATGGGCCCGACGCCACCAGGAACCGGGGTGATTAAACTCGCTTTTTTTGAAACCTCCTCAAAATCCACATCTCCAACCAAATTATTTTCACTATCTGTATTGATTCCAACATCGATCACGACTGCTCCGTCCTTAACCATTTCAGCGGTAACCAATTTCTGACCCCGACCAACGGCTGAGATCACGATATCCCCTTGTTGAACTAGTGAATCAATAGGTTTCGGGGTTTGTGAGTGAATCTGAATTACTTTGGCACCTTCTTTTTCTAACATTTCCTTAACCGGAAGTCCTACTAGTTTGCTTCGTCCAAGAACAACTGCGGTTTTTCCAGAAATTTGGACTTTGTGTTCGTGGAGAATCTTCATTATTCCTAACGGCGTTGCTGGTTGAAAGGGTGAATTTTCCGTCAAACCGTCAACATCTTTCCGAGAATCAATTTTTTGCAGAATTGAGGTTGCTTCAAGTGTCTTTGGTAAAGGTAGTTGTATGATTAGGCCAGTAATACTTTTATCCTGATTTAGTTGTGAAATTTTTTCTTCAAGTTCCTTTTGGGTTACATTGTCAGGTAGATTGACCAGCACTGAATCAGCGCCAATCTCTGTAGCCATTTTTTGTTTCTGTTTGATATAACGCAGCGAGGCCTCATTGTCCCCAACTAATACTATTGCTAGCTTTAACTTTAAATTTTGTTCAGCAATTTTAGTTTTTAGTTGCTCAAGAATTTTATTCCTTAGCAACCTACCATCAATTATTTCACCCATGTTTTTTACTAAAATTTGCGTAAATACTATTTATCATAGTTTGAGTTCGTTTGTAGAGAAAGTCACCA
>JANWIZ010000036.1 GCA_025449635.1 Patescibacteria group bacterium | reverse complement strand
TTTTACAAAGGACTTTCAAATTGAATATTTCTAGTGGGTCTGGTTTCAATTTAACTAAATCATTTTTAGTCGGGGCCGCCTTTGCGGCTGGCTGGACACCCTGCGTTGGACCAATTTTAGCGGCTATACTTTTGTTAGCTGGGTCTAGTGCTACTGCTTTTACTGGCGGTATTTATCTGATGGCTTATGGTTTCGGTTTGGCAGTTCCTTTTCTTTTTTTCGCGCTTTTTATTTCCAAAATATCAAGTTGGCTACGAAAAGTAAGTATCTATTTGAAATATTTTAACTATATTGCTGGGGTTTTTCTGATTTGTTTGGGAGTACTTTTAATTACTGATCGTCTTGGGCAATTAGCTTCTTATTTATACTTTTTAAAATCACCAAGTCTTTAGTTTGAAGACAGACTAAATCGTTTAGAAAATTTATTTATTAAAGAGATCACAACTGTGGTGGCAAAGAAATACCATAAGTATTTTAATGCTCCAGACTGCGTGTCAGATCCCAAATTTAATGAGTGAATCAAAACCAAGAAAAAAACAACATAATTAAAATAATGAATAAAACGCCAATACTTTCTTAACAGTTTCTTTTGTCGGAAAAGAGCTGCTGTGGTTGATAGAACGAGAAGATAAAAGGCAAAGTTTCCCAAGATTCCAAAAATTCTTAAATTTTCAGGTAAGAATCTTGCTTCCAAAAACTTTTCAAAGCTATAAGTGATAAGGATAAAGCTGATATGAACCAAAACAAACAAAAAAGCAATAATACCCTCAGTTCGGTGAAAAAGAAATATTTTGGGCCAAATTTTAGTTAAATATCTGATATTCGATCCAATCATGATTTGAAACCAAATAAGGGTGAAGCCATAAAGACCAAAAAGTGGGAAAATTAATGCAATTGCAGACTTAAGACTAGTTTTTTCCAGAAAACTGACTCCTCCACGAGTTTGAAAGAACACCAAACCTGGAAGTAATATAATCAAAATAAAAAAAATTAAAGAAATATAGCGAAAAAGGGTTTTGTTGTTTTCTAAAAATTGGTTCACGTCAAAGACTTGTTTGACTAGGGTGTTCCTTAATCATTGACTGTAGAAAGGTACTTACAATTGCTAAAACAATTGCTCCAAAAAAGGCTGACCAAAAACCAGCTATGTTAAATCCAGGAACTATTTGTGCAGCCAGAGCCAGCATTGCTGTGTTTACAATCAGAGCAAAGATTCCGAGAGTCAGTATTGTTATCGGTAAAGTGATCAATAGTGCAACTGGTTTGATTAAGGTATTAATTATTCCAATAACTAAAGCAGCGACAAATAATGTTTGCCAATTCTCAAAGGAAATGCCACTAATAATAAAATCAGTTACATAAAGAGCTAGTGCGTTGATTAACCAACTTGCTAGTAATTTCATTGGACTAAAAATTTAATCATCGTCTTCATCATCTTTAACTTGAACCAATTGAAAGTAGTTACCGTCTAAGTCCTCAAATGTTGCAATGTAACCATACCCCTCCACATGATATTTATCAGTAATTTTTGAAACACCGTTACCTTCAACTGTTTTTACCGCTTCATCGATATTTTTAACTTCAAAATTTAACATGTATCTTTGTGGTTGACTTGATTTACCTTTGACCTCGGAATGATCGTTGATCATAAAGCTACTACCGTCGCCTGCATCCATTTCAAATGCACTTGAGTCTTCCCCCATTTCATATTCCTCTTTTATTTTTATTCCGACTTTGTCTTGGTAAAATTCAGCCAGAGCTTTGGCATTCTCGCTAGAAAGTAAAACGGATTCTAATGATTTGATCATAAACTACTGCCTCCTGAAACAGCTGTTTAAATTTAGAACAAAATAAGGAAAAAAACAATCAGGTAATTTAAAGCTTGTCTCTTTGAAAAACCTTTCCCAAAATAGAATGCTTTTGGGTTTGTCGCAAAGCTCGATTACTGAAGAATTTTCTAATCACTAAAGGGATTAATAGTTCGAAAGTGTGTTTTACACTATTCCCAAGAGCTTCTCTGGCTTGAAAAAGTCTTTCTGATGAGTTGGTAAAAATTCTTTCAGGACCGTTTTTGATTGATTTATTCAAATTTAGCGCGCTGTTTATCAGACCCAAATGTGTAAATGCTTGAGGAAAATTCCCTAGATGTTCTTTGGTTTTGGGGTTGAATTCTTCAGCGTACAATCCCAACGGTGTAGAAAAATAAATTAACTTTTCAAGCCAAATCTTGGCTTCTTTTGTACGGCCAAGTATTGACAAAGTATCTATCAGCCAAAAAATAGACAGGAAAAAAGCGCCTTCACCTTCTTTCAATTTATCTGTTTGATCATTTGTGCGATAAACAAACCAGTCCTTTGTGAGTTGTGAAAGAGTTATGTTTAGAGTTGAAAGAACCTTTGGATCACTGGCAGGTAAAAAACCAACTAGAGGTATGTTAAGGTTGCTACTGTCTACAGTTTGGCTTCCGTAATATTCGACAAAAGCGCCTAATTTTTCGTTGTAACCTTTGGCCAAAACATCTGTTTTAATTTTTTCCATTTCATTTTCTAAACCAATCTGATCTAAAGGTAGATTAAGTTTTTTTGCCAACCGTAAGCCACGATCAAGAGCCACCCAGCACATAACTTTAGAATATATATGGTGTTGATAACCATGCCTTGGCTCCCAGATTCCAGCATCCTTATCTTGCCAATTCCTTAGGCAAACCTCCACCAAAATAACAATCAATTCCTTTAACTCCTTGCTCGCCTCTCCTCCAGAATTAACAAACAAAAGAATACAATCAAGTACTTCCCCAAAAATATCAAGCTGAGTTTGTTTATAAGCCTCGTTTCCTTTTCTGATTGGTTTGGAATTTTCATAACCAGATAAATGATTTATTTCCTTTTCTTCAAGCGTACTTTCCCCACGAATTCCATACATAATTTGAATTTTATCTTTGTTTTTTAGGCAAACTGAAGTAAGCCAATTCATAAAATCAACAGCTTCTTTAAGGTAACCCAATCCAAGAAAAGCATACATAGTAAAAGAAGCATCTCTTAACCAAACATAACGATAGTCCCAGTTTAATTCCCCACCAATTTTTTCTGGTAAACTAGTGGTTGGTGCGGCTACAACAGCTCCAGTTGGTGCGAAAGTAAGTAGTTTGAGAACTAATGCTGATCGTATAACTTCTTCTTGGAATACACCGTTATATTTTGATAGACCAGACCACCACAGCCAAAAAGACAATGTTTCTGCATAGGTTTTTTTAAGTTCCTCGAGTGAATAGTCGTTCTGAATGTCATGAGTGTTATCAAATGTTAAGAAAAAATACTTTTCCTCTCCTTCGTTCAAAACAAATTCACAACTCAACAAATTTTTGTCTATAATAAGGTCAGAAGTATTGCCTATCAGGGTAAATACAGTTTTTGAAGATACAAACTTTACATTATCCTCTTGTTTTTCGATTCTAATCTCTTCCTCTGCGAACGCTGGGGTAATTTTGATTTCGAGTCTAACTCTATGGCTCCCACTTTTTGCTTTGATTCGCCGACAAAATTTCGGACCGAATTCTGGTATATCACCAAATGCTTCAATTGAACGTGAAATTGGCATGTAGTCTGTCAGAATTAACCTGCCTGTGTGGTTAAAAAAATCGGTTTTGAGAATGTTCGTTCTTTCTTTATATTTTTGTGAACTTTGGTAAAAACCAAGAGGGTGTATGTCAAAAAAACCTCCTTTTTTATCATCTAAAAGTTTGCAAAAATACGCATCAGAATCTAAGTCAGGTAAACAAGCCCAGTCAATACTCCCCCATTTTGAAACAAGGGCACTGCTGCGACAATTTCCAATCAATCCATAATCAGAGAGCTTTGAATACATACACTATATATTTTAAATGTAAAAAAGTTTATTTAGAAGCCCCAGCAAATTATTATGCTACTATTAACGGCATATGGATCAAAAAACTGTGATTAAGATTTCTTTGGTTTTTCTGATATCTTTCTTTGGAAGTATTTTGCTTCAACAAATATTTAACATTGATTTTGAAACCATTAGAAATTTGGTTGATTATTTTGGACCTGCTGCTCCAATCGCCTATTCTTTTTTACTTTTTTTTGGGTTAACAGTTCCGTTCAACCCAATATCTGATTTATTGGTTGTGAGTTTGGCCGCTTTACTCTTTCCGCCAGTAGTGTCGGTGAGCGCAACCTTTGTAGCCCACCTAGTAGCGCTAACTGCAAATTACCTGATTGGGCGGAAGTTTCTTGATCGATTTTTACAAAAGATTCTCGCTAAGAAAGAGGTTGAGAGAATTGAGGATTTAAGTAGGAGGATCAACTTGAATTGGATTTTTGGTTTACGTTTTTTACTACCCCTGACTGCGGTTGGAATCGATGCGGTTAGCTATGCTTCGGGGTTGGCGGGTTTAAAGTTTTGGAGGTTTTTGATAGTAAGCATGATTCCTTGGACTGCTATTAATATCTTTTATTTTTATTCCTCAAGTTTTTTACGCGAAATAAATCCCGCATTGATCGTTGTTCCGGTCGGTGTTTTGGTAGGGATTCCTGCCTTAATTTTCGCTTTTCAACGTAGAGATAGTTTGAAGGATAAATTCGTAAGGACCATTAAAAAATATTCTAGTCGTTGAACCAAAACTCACAGAGAAGCAGTACTGAAGCTATATAACAACAATAAGGGCGCTTAGTTACACTGCCTTGTGGCCGATTTACTTTTGGAAATTAACAGGAATTGTGACTTTGTCCTGTTCCTGCCCGTCTTTTGGGGACAGCGTAAAAATTTCAACAAAGCCTTTATTACTCTCTGATTTATCAAAACTTACCTGTCCTTTAAAGACGGACCGTTCAGTACCAGATTCTGCTTGAACTGTAGTTTCTATTAGAGACTTTCCTTTACTATCCTTGATTCTGATACTTACTGTACCTTCAAAAGCTATCGCTACCCCTTCCAAGTCGATTGGATTCTTAATTGTATCGTTGGGCCAAGGATAATAAACTAAGATATTTCGTGATTCTGACCAGGGTAGTTCCGGCTCTTTTTCTTGGAATTTAAAATTATTAAGGAAATTTTCAAACAACTCCAAGTTTGCTGAGTAATCAGTTTCGTTGGAGATTAGACTAATAGTATAAGTTCGTTCGTATTTTGGAATTACCACATCTACAGATTTTGGAAATGAGCTTAAGGAATCCTCACTTGTTCTTTCCCACACTATTCTTGTACCTCTGGTGGAGTCAAGAGTTGTTTTTGAATATTCGTATTTCAAAGAGTTGCTGATGATGTCTTGAATGCTGAGGTTCTCAGATTTATCTGAAATTCTTATTGAGATTGTTCCAGGGAAACTTTCATCGACTTTCGTTTTATCAAAACCAACGGCAATATCAGAAATCTTAAGTTGTTTTTTTAGCCAGCTACTAGTGAAACAAACACTATATCCTTGAGCATTACTGGTAAATTCTTGTTCCTCCCCGCATCTTTTTGAGAGTGTTGCTGAAGATGAAGCAGTTTTTTCGGTAGAATTATTAGTAGGAGTCTTAGTAGTTTCTTTACCCAAAAGCATGTAACCAAGGAATCCAATTGTTGTCAGGATTAAAAAAACTATAGCAAAAAAAGAAATTTTAGCCCAAAGGGGTCGAGATTTTTTACTATCTAGTGTTTGAGAGCTTGGTTCTACACTAGTTTCTTGATTCGTTTCTACTTCCATCAATTTCACTCTAAGCTAAAGATTTGAGCTTGTCAATAAAACTAACTTGCTTGGTTGTTGACTACAAAAACTAAAACGATTTATATATAAGATACGCAGCTCACTCAATGCAGCGAACCTCACAGGTTCGTTTCTAGAAACATCTGGACAAGCAAGGTGGGCTGCTTAATTAATTTCCATACTAATTTAGCAAAGGTTTAGTCTGTTTTTGAAAGTTTTGTCACGGCAGAGCTTGCATTATCACTAGTTCGCATTTTTTCCAAATCTCGAAGTAACTCTTTGACGAGTTTTTCAGGATCTTCCTCGTACAATACAGAGCATTCGTGTTTATGGGCAATTTCAGTTATCTCTTTTATTTCGTCGGCAATTCCACCGCTGCCCACAAGAACTCCTAAGGGCTTTTTGTCCTCGAACGCAACAGTAAACTCATTTAAGGTTCCGATTCTACCGCAGATCACGATGACTGCATCAGCACTGCGAGTTAATATCAAATTTCTTCCAGCATAACCAAAACCAGTATAAACAATTAGATCCATATACCGAGTTGGGAGTTGATACCGTTTAACATGATCTTGATACGTTGCTGCAGGAGAAAAGCCAATACTCATACCATCAAGCTTTTTCACACCTCGCGCAGCATAAAATGGTATACCTGTAGTTGCTCCAGTGACGAGTATAGAACCGCTTTTGGCAATGGCCTTACCCACCTGCTCGGATTTTTCGATAGTTTCTTCGTTTATACAGTCACCGACCGCAGCACCACTGACGCAAATTTTAAAATTTGACATATGCTTTGAGTATTGCTAGTGAGTTATGACACACCAGCCCATTCTAATAAGAAGAAATTGTTTGCATCTTTAACTTTCTCCGCTTGCTTTTGAACCTCAGTTTGCTTGCTCGAAAGTTTGCTAAATGATTTTAACGCATCATTATTTTGCCAAAAGCTAATTTGGTCGTGGGTTGATCTAGCAGCAACACCTTGTAAATCAGTCATAAAAACTGTGTAAGATTTAACTATTTTTTCTTCCGTATCCAGTTTTCCAGCTTTTACATCTTGATAAAAGACCAAAAGTAGATCCAAAATCTCTACGATATCGTTGTTGTAATCTTCAATTTTTTCGGGAAGCTTTGCTTTTTCGTATTCAGCAAATCTAGTTTTCAAACTCGCCAATTTGGAAATTGCATTATCAATATCTTTGGCGGAGTTAAGTGAAGATGCAAGTGTAACTAGCTCGATCGATGCTTCGTTTAAGGCAATGTAATAGTCTGCGGTGTAGGTCGCTTGTTCAATATACTTAGTGGTTGTTTTTATCAATTCGGTAGTTTCAAATTTTAATTCCTTTACGCCAATTTGAACTGGTTTGCTGACTAAATCAGATAATTCTTGGTTTATTTCGTTGGCATCTGAAGATTTGTCTGAGATACTTTGGGCGAGCTCTCGATGTTGTCTGGCCTCTTCATTTGGATCTCCAGCTGGAACTGCAAAGCTTTTTACATTTTCTTTTTGATCGAGATTATCTTTTGTACGTTTGGCTAAATTTGAGGCGGCATTAAAAATACTAGTCAAACTATTTTCAGCCGTTGGTAACACATTTAAATCTTGGTACTGTGATAAAGTTATATCTTCTTCCTGTTTTGTAATTGCTTTGTAAAGAACCTCCAGTGATGAATTTACTTTATCGGTTTTGTCACTAGAAGAACTAACTGTGTCTTTGATTGAAGTCGCGAAAGTGACATTTTGCGATCTTGGGATCAAAATAAAAAAAATCGCACTTCCAATAATGATTAAGGAACCACTAACGATTGATAAAAGCACTAACATCAGATCAACTTTTTTCTTCGGTGTTTTTGAATTCGTTTGTTGAGGGACGGTCAGAGTTCCGGATTCATGATCAGGATGGATAAAAATTTGGGTATCGTTTGAAATCGTAGGGTTTGGTCTAGGTGGTTGAGGTTGTATCGAAGATTGTTTTAGGGAATTTTCGATTGGAGCATTATTTTGTTTAGGCAGGGAGTTTTGATTATCCATTTGAATATCAGTCTAATTTTCTCACACTTTCTTTTTGTCTGTCAAAACTTTTGAGATACTTCCTTTCCAGACGACTTCTTGAAATTTAGATTTTTTATTTAGATATCTAGCTAAAACAAATAAGAAGTCGGAAAGACGATTTAGATATTTGGTGGTTTCCGCGTTAACCTTTTCTCTTTCATTAAGTTTAAGAACCTCTCTTTCAGCTCGTCGAGATATACTTCTGGCTAGTTGAGCTTGGCTTGCGTCTGGACTTCCGCCGGGTAGTATAAAATTCACCAGCGGTTTAAGTTGTTTGTCCATATAATCAATACTTCGTTCCAGAGACTGTGTTTTTATTAAATCGATTGAGGTTTTACCGCCAGTATTTGCAAGTTCGGAGCCAAGCGAAAACAAGTCACTCTGTATTTTTTCAAGTTCTACTCTGATTTTTTTTGATTTTGTTAAAGCAGCAACAGTTCCAAGGGCAGCATTTAACTCATCAACCGAACCTATGGCAATGATTCGTTGATGAGTTTTCGCTACTCGTTCGCCTCCAAAAAGTGAGGTTTCGCCCTTATCGCCAGTACGAGTGTAAATTTTTGATTTATCAGACATGATTTTTTTGCTAGATTAGCACAATTTATTGTTAAATGGAACTAAAGTAATTGTAAGCAGCACTGGCGGCTTTTTGCATGGCTGCAAATCTTTGAGATTCAGGTACCCCAGTAATATCGTTGGTGAAAATAACTAGAATAAAGGGGTTTTTTGGGTGAATTATTATTGCTGCATCATGAAAGCCTCCACCATAGCTCCCGGTTTTGTGGTAAAAAGTAACATCTGCAGGAATTGCCGGTGAAATACGATTCTCAGTTTCCGTTTTTTGCATATAAGAAAAAAGTAAATCCCGGTGCTTTCTAGATAGGACATCACCATTATATAGCTTAAATAATAGTTCAGTTACTCCTTTTGTGGTCATGTGGTTTTGAAAAACATTTGCTCCAGTCAGGTTAAGTCGATCGGCAGTTTCTTGTTCTCTTTTAAACCCAAGAAGATTGTTAAAATAATCCCAAGAATTATTGTTACTTTGATTGATCATTTGTTGTAATTGATACTGAAAAGTTCCGTTACCTAGTTTTGAATTTAGATTTATCTTACCCTTCTCGACTTCCTCCAAAGCAGCAGTCGCTACCAGAATTTTCATTACTGATGCTGAGTGAAACGAATTAGTTTCATTTAAACCAAACGATTCCTGATTGTTTATATCGTAAATAGATACAGCAAAATTTTGGTGTATTTTCAGATTGGAGTCTAATTCTACCAACAAGGCGGCTTTTTCTTGGCTATGGTCTTTCTTTTTCGGCAATTCAAGTTTTTTAGATTCGGTTTTTTTCTGAAGAATTGTCTGTTCGGAAAGAGCCTCCTCGACTTCATTTAATAAGTTACTGTGAGGTAGGAAAACTAAAAAAACAATTGAAAAAAATAAGGCAGCTACCTTATATCGATTTTTCATCGCTAGTTAAAAATAAAAGATTGGGCAATCTCCTTTGTTTGAAAGTAAGTCTTCTGGTCCTCCGCTTTTAGCCATATGGTAACTAACGGTCGACTAGTATCCTTATCAGAAAATTTAATGATTGAAAAGTAGTTTCCGGCTGTGTATATATACTCAGTCATTTTCGCAGTTTGCTCCTCGATTTTCAAGCTTAAACTGTTAGTTACTACAATTGCAGATTTTTGTTCGGAACTAAAGGTAACTGGCTGATCAACCGATAACCAAACCTCAACCGAAGACTTATTCTTAAAAAACACAACACCAGGTATTCCTGAACTTCGTTTAGTCGCGTTCCATCCATATGGATAAGAAAGTTTAAATTTATTTGACTTATCCTCGTAAACATTTTGCAACATGTTTTTAGCAGGGGTCGTTGATTCTAATTTCACGTTTTTAGTGCCAGAGAATGATTGAAATTTCCCCCACAAATATCCAGTTCCAAAAGCAAAACCAGAAAAGAAAATTAGTAACAATAAAAGTACAAAACTAATTACAAATTTATTAGTTTTTTTACCATTCTGCTTCGTTTGTGGTTTTATATCACCTAGATCAATCGTTTGAGCAGTATCCATTATTTGAAACTATAGCAACACTGCTTACTTGTGTGCAAATTATTAAAAATCTTGTTATCATTTTAATATGATTTACTCAGCTCTTTTGGATCACAATACTTTGCGTTTGATTTATATTTTTGTTTTGGCAGTTGCAATTTGGGTAGTATTTCAACTTTTGGCGAGCTCGATTGTAAGGGGAATTTCTTCAGGTAGCCCCAGTGGAAGGCGGCTCCGAACTCTAAGTTCAATTGTGCGTACGCTTGGTTCGACTTTGATTGTAGGGTTTGCGATTTTTGAGTCTTTGGCAACAGTTGGTGTCAATATTACTCCTATCATTGCTTCCGCAGGAGTTGTTGGTTTGGCAATCGGTTTTGGAGCGCAAACACTAGTAAAAGATATAATTACTGGTTTTTTTCTTTTGGTTGAGGATCAGTTTGACGAGGGTGATGAGATTGAAATTTCTGGAAAGAAAGGAATTGTTACTAAGTTGACTTTGAGAACAATTTGGTTAAAAGAAGAAGACGGGACTATCCATATCATTCCTGCCGGATCAATAACAACAGTATCGAATTTTTCTCGCTTTGGTCAGAAGGATAAAAAAGCAACTTCAAAAAAGAAAAAGTGAACACCTAGACAAGATTGATAGTCATTGTCATAATGAAAAAGGTATTACAAACTTAATCTATGAAAAAAATACTTTTGGTTGAAGATGATGTTTTTGTTCGAGATATTTATTCTCGAGAACTCAGGAAAGGTGATTATGAGATTGTTTTGGCTGAAGACGGTCAAATTGGGATCGACAAAGCAACTTCAGAGCAATTTGATTTGATTTTACTCGATATCATGCTTCCCAAAAAAACTGGTATTGATGTTTTACGAGAGTTAAGAGCTAGCCCGGAGCCTTATAAAAATACCCCAGTGTATTTACTTACCAATCTAGGACAAGGTTCTATCATCAAACAGGCAGTTGAGATTGGCGCCCAAGGATATCTTCTCAAAGCTCGTTTCCTCCCCTCTCAGGTACTTGAGTCAATTGGAAAATTCTTTACTGATGGCCCAATGAAAATCGATCTCAAAGAATTTGGTTTGGAGTAGATTAGTTATTTTTTCTCGTCCCGATTATTTTCTTTATTTATCGCTGCTAATCCGGCAATAGTGCCAAGATTCATTGATTCAACTGCACTAGAAGGCACAATTATCAAAGAACCCTTATCCTTCATCCCTTCATAGAGCATATTCATACCGCGAAGGTGCATTGCCGCTGGATTGCCCTCGTACTTTTTTGCTGCTTGGGCAAATTTGTCAGCGATTTGATTTTCCGAATCTCCTAGAATCACTCGAGCTTGACGTTCTCTTTCTGCTTGAGCCTGACGGGACATCGCGTCTTGCAAGTTTGCTGGGATAATCACATCTTTGATCTCAACACTTGATACATCGACTCCCCAGCCATCTGTTCGCCCATCTATCAAACTTTTTAAACTAGTACCAATTGCATCTCGGCCGGCCAACATTTGGGAAAGTTCGGTTTGACCAATGATATCCCGCAGGCCAGTTTGTGCCGCTTGAGTAACCGCTAGCCAGTAATCGGTTACTTCAAGAGCAGCTTTCTCAGCGTCAATGACTCTCCAAAACAAAATTGCATCAACATCAACTGGTACATTATCTTTGGTAAGAGTCTGCTTAGCATCAAAAGTAGAGACTTGAGTACGAAGATCAAGAACGTAAGTAACTCTGTCTAAAATTGGAATAATAAAGAAAAGTCCGGGTCCTCTCAAACCACTGTAACGACCCATTCGCAGTACCACGTGCTTTTCCCACTGATTAGCAATCCTGACAGCGTAAGCGACATAAATCGAAATAAAAACAGTTATCCCCCAAATTGTAAAAGCCAGGTATGGGGAGGATTCAGCAAAAAATAACCCCAAAAGTCCGCCAAAAATCAGAACTATTATCGAAAGAAATATTGCCATTTGAAATGATTATAGAAAGTTTTTTATTAAAGTAAATAGAGCATTTATGTCATAGACTTATACAGCTGGTGTTACAGGTTGCTCAACTGTTGGTTGAGGAATTGGTGTTGATTCTGCAGGAGCAGCCGCTTGAGTTCCTTGTTGAGAAATTTTCTTGTAAACATAAATTCCGGCAAGGGAAATTACTGGAATGGCTACAAGCAAGCCAACTATAAGTGCTAAAAGACCTAGCAATATTACCCCCAAGCTTAAGGTTCCAAAAATCATTAGGTTCAAGACATTTCCCTTAGTAGCACTCCAGCTAGCTTTTACAGCTTCCATATAACCTAAGTTCTTATCTACAATATAGTAAACAAATAGATTGAGCCTAATTGCGAAATAAAGACCTGGAATTATCAATAATATTAATCCCCCAATCACAATCAGTCCAACTATAATTGACCCAATAATATAGTTAATAACTAGTTTAAAATTTGTAAACTCAGAAAATAAATCCGAGAAACTTGCTTTTCCAGTAGCTACAAACTTTAATAGCGTATTAATCATTCCAAGCGAAATAATCATCGAAACAATGGTTGTCGGAATAGATATAAGCATTACCAAAGGCCAATTTGAAGCGGTGCTTTTTGGAGATAACATACTCAAACCGATTTCCAGAGCAAAAACTATCAGAAATAATTTAATTAAAAAACTTGGATTGGTTTTAAAAGTGGTCCAACCGTATTTAATTGCTTCTACTGGGGAAAAAGTGTTCATTTGGCAGCTCTCCTTTCAGGAGATTTAATAATGTTGTTATTGTGAAGCTTTTTTTGAACTGCTGTCAAGTAGTGTTGTTAAAAAACGTGTTTATTCGTAACGAAGAGCATCGATTGGATGTTTACGAGCTGCTCCAATTGCAGGGATCAGACCAAAGATTATTCCAACTAACGCTGAAAAGATTAGTGATAGCGTCAGTACTCCCCAATTAAGTTTGATAGGTATTGGCGAATCGGCTGGAATTAAACTAATAGCAAAGGTAAAAAAACTAATCGCGACTAAACCACCAAGCAAAGTTAAGATCATACTTTCAATCAAAAATTGCAGTAATATCGCTCCTTGTGTTGCTCCAACTGCTTTTCTGATACCAATTTCTCTAGTCCTTTCACTTACCGAAACTAACATAATATTCATGATCCCAATCCCACCTACCAAAAGTGAAATCGCTGCAAGTGCTCCTAATAAAGCGGTCATAATATCCAAGACTCCCCCAGTGACCTTGAGCAGATCTTTCTGTGTTAGAACTGAAAAATCTTCCTCTCCCTTGTGGGTTCTAAGTAAGACATCTTTGACCTCTTTTTTTATTCTCTCAACTGACTCCGCATCTGGAGCTTGCATTGCAATTCGAAAAACTGATTTGGTATTGGTAATTTCCCAGCCAGTGTGGATGGGCATCATAACGACATCATTGAAGTCAGGACCTCCAATATTTGAAGCGGTTTCTATTTTCTTAAAAAGTCCAACTACAGTGAATTCAGTCGATCTTATTTCCAAAATTTTACCAAGAGGGTTTTGATCGGGAAACAATTTTTGTGCAGTTTTTGGACCAATGACAACGACCCTAGCGTTGGTGTCCTCATCGTCTTGGTTCAATTGTCGACCCCGATCGAGACTCAGGTTGAAGATTTCCTCGAACCCTGGGGAACCAGCCAAAATAGACGCGGAGTTTGAAACTGTACCGCCTACTCTAGTCGTGCCTGTTAAAAGCAGAGCCACAGAAATCTTTTTTGCATCAATAACCTCTGCCTTGATTGCCAGAAAATCCTCTTCAGTTAGAGTACTTTGACCAAATTGAGCTGCTAAGTTAGCACCACCTTCTTCGCTAAGTTGTTTTCCTGGCGTCACTGCTACAAGATTAGTACCTAGATCTGTGATGGTCTTTTCTACTTCAGACCGCACTCCAAATGCCAGTGAAAGTAAACTGGAGATTGTCAGAATTCCAATGACTATTCCTAGCATCGAGAGAAAACTCCTCGCCTTTTTAGCAAGTAGGGAAGAAAAAGCCATCTTGATGCTATCTAGTAAAATTCCCATATCTAAACCTCAATACCACCATCTTTTACACGAATAATTCTTTTAGCCTTTTCGGCAAGTGAATTGTCATGAGTGACAAGTATAATAGTTTTACCGTTTGCATTTAGTTGGTTAAGTAGTTCAAAAATCTGTAGACCAGTTTTAGAATCAAGATTTCCAGTTGGTTCATCAGCTAAAATGATATCTGGATCGTTTACCAAAGCTCTGGCAATCGAGACTCTTTGTTGCTCGCCACCGGAAAGTTGATTGGGTCGATTTTTTAGTTTGTGCTCAAGGCCAACTTCTTTTAAGATCTCAACAGCTTTAGTTTTGCGGTTGAATTTCTTTTTTGAATAAACTAACGGCAATGTCACATTGGTAAGGGTATTAGTTCCTTGTAGAAGGTTAAAAAATTGGAAGACAAAACCAATTTTTTGATTGCGGTAAGTAGCCAATTGCTTGTCATTTAGATTGTTTAAAATTTGACCGTCAACCTCAATTGTACCTTTTGTTGGTTTATCGAGACCGCCAATGAGATGCATCAAAGTGGATTTACCACTACCTGAAGGTCCAAGAATAGCCACGAATTCACCTTTTTTGATCTCGACCGAAACATTATCCAAAGCCTTGAATTCGCTATCCCCTGTTTTGTAAATCTTAGAAACACTCTCAACTTTTATCATGAGAAAGTTAATTCTAAAGATTCAATAAAAAAATTACAAGCAAAGCGTAGTAAAGTTTTAGAGAAAAGAAAAAAGCAGAACATTTGTGTTCTGCTTTTAAGACACTCCTCCCAAGGGATCCTCCAGCCCATGCTTATTCGCTTCCTTCAAGAAGTCAATCTCGTCCGCACGGATCATTAGTAGATGAGCTAGCATTTCATCGGATGGTGCCATAACTCCAGCGAAAGTACCGTAATAATAACCAAGAGAGTGGAGGCAATAGCTACCTACGAACTCTTCGTACCGCAAACCCTCCTTACCTTTTGTTTCGCGGAAGGCAATGGTCGGTCGGTTAAACCTAATTCTGTAGTTGGTTCGGTTCTTGCCAACCTCAACAAAGCAACCAGTAAGAATCAGCTCTTTTCTTTGTCGTCTGTTGAGATGAGACAGCAGATTTTTCCTAGCCTTCTTCTCCGCAGTTACATTGCCAGTTCGGACCAAAACCTTATTTGTACGTATTAGCAGCGAGTAAGGATCATCATATGTTCGAAGAGGGATGTGAAAGTACTCACCCTCACTTGTCTGGTAGACAGTGATTTTAACCCCCTTTTTCGGATGCCAAGTATTAACGTATCTCCAACCCAACTCTTCATTTCTTAGAGCTGCAAAAAATCTTGGGAAAAACCTATCCCAAAATTCCCAGCTCATCGACCAGATTGCTAGACCAAGAAACTTGTCCCGAAACTCAAGTTCAGAAAGTGCTGGGAAAACTGAGTCTGATTTGGGGTGATCGTTAATTTCAAACACCTCGTTTAAAACACCAGCTGACCGACCAACTAAAGGATAGCCTCTCAAATACTTTGGTACTCCATACCCGTTGGGACCTTGGAGAGCTTCTTTAAGCAACTCTGTCCCAGGAGCTTCCAGATTGAGTGTTTTTGGAGGCATTGCTAGCCGCCGGCGCGGGGAGGAACGATCGTGAGTTTCGCTTCGTGACCCGGGTAACGGAACGTTTGCTGTCGAGCAACTATTGTGTTGCGACGCACAATCAGCTCGTCTTTCTTCGGGTCGTAGCCTTTGACTCGAAAGTCATCGCCGTTGATCTTGATGAAGAGCGCTGCACCCTCTTTGAGCTTACTCTCGATCATTTCTTTGGCGGTGTTGCGACCGTTCACGCTCCGGGTGTCGAGAGTGACCTTTCGGTCTCCCTCTTGGGTGTTTAGAGTTGAAATTTCCACTGATCTTCTCCTTGTTTGAACTAGTCCGTTTTTATTAAGTTGTAAAATCCTCCTTTGCTACTTTTAGGGTGAGATTATAACAAATAATTTCTATAGGGTAAATAGTTTGGAGTTATTGAAAAAAAATAAGACAAGGGGTCTTCGTTGCCTTTGCAGCAAAAAGACACCTTGTCATCTGAAGATCTCGCTCAGTATTTGCAAAGCTTGTGGTTTGACCAGACCGATTGCAATTGACAGACCACTAAGATACAGAAACTTTTCCGGAATGGCAGCAAGTCTGCAAGCCATATTACCAACTACCGCCCCAATTCCTGAATAACCCGCAGCTTTTATATAGTAGTGCACAGCGACCACACCACCACAAGTTAAGGCTCCAAAAGCAATTGTCGGTATTTTGACGAGGTTCGAACTTCCTGGACCCAACCGCTTCACTACTTTTGAGTAACCCCACTGCTGGAGACCAACCATAAACCCTTTGGCGGGATTGTTTGTCTCCATTGGTTCTGGGATTCTGCCACGAGAGCTAAGCCACTCATAAAACAAAGTGTAGCCCATACCATAAACAAGCATGATCCCAATCGCCCATTCGATTCCCAAAAAAGCTGCCAAAGGAAGCAAAAGAAAATACTTCGAAAATCTTGACTCCATGTGCACGAAAGTTGCGGGCCAGTAACTGTTGACTAAAGGACCAACAATTCTTCTACCCCGCAAGTAAATCGGTTGATTTACCAGAAAGTCAAAACCCAGCCCGCTTTCTGGGAACACGGAAAACCTCCTTTCCTGATCTCTCTATATAGTAGTTTGAGTATATACCTAGGGAGCTTATATTTAAATACGAAAATTTGAGGTTGCTACGATTTAAAAAAAATTCGGGAAGACACACGACTTGCAGAGTTGGGATAGCCCTTTTTCGTGCAAGTTTTTGGCAGAACAGACTCAAAGTATGTGTGATTTACATACTCCACTCATCTCCTCATTATTTCACAAAAGATGAGTCACTGTCCTTGGAGAACGAAAGCTCTAACGGGGATCAAGGCAAACCCCGACTAGGTCTCACTCCTAGTTTTATTCTCTGTGGCATCCACACCAGAGTCTTCCCTAACTCAATTATCTTCCTTTCTCGCAGGCCCAAGAGCCTATCTCAAAATCTCCCGAAGGTAATTGAGCTGAAAAGCATTTTACCCTAAGATTATGCAAGAGTCAAGTCACATTGACATATACTATAAGATATGATAGAATAACTACCATGATTAAGAAAACTGTTATTATAGGGTTAATACTTCTTTTTAATTTAGCTTTATTGCCAAAGGTGGCTTTTGCCTCTTACGGTAACTATTCGCATTCCAAACCAATAAAGTCCTCAATAGTTTACGACAAGCCTGATGAAGGTGACAACTCTCACCCATCTGGAAAAGATCGCAGTATTGAAAAAGGACTCTCTTTCACTCAAGGTAAATCTAAATCTGATCCAGATAACAACTCTAAAGGACCAGAGCGAAACTACGGTAAATCTGACAAACCGGGAAGTACTGGTGGTGTCGATAAAGCCGATCAAGATGGTAACAATGGTTGTGGCAATGACGATGACTTTGAAGATGACAACGAAGGTTGGTGCGGTCACAAACCAAAGAAAGTTGTAAATAAACCAGTGGAAAACGATTGTAAACCAAATGTAAATAAGCCAATAGTCGAGCCTACCAGAAATCAACCAAGTGGTACCCCCACTGTTGTTGCAGCTACTACAACTGTAGTAACTCCAACTGTGTTATCTTCGGTAACTAAGCTTCCACAAACCGGGAACGATTCTTATCTTGGTTTGATCGGGAATCTAGCTCTAGCTTTGGCGTTGGTTTTGATTGGGATAGTAGTGAATACAGTTAATAAATATGCCTTTCAAGCAGTATCTAGGAAATAACTCGAATTTTATGGCCAGCCTTGGCTAACTGAATAAAGGTAACTATATCCCGCTCAAAGGCGGGATTTAGTTTGGAAAGAGGTGTGACAATTTTGTTTTTTAGTATTGGGGGATCGATGTAGCGCACCTTCCCTCTAGTGTCAAAGTCAAAATTTATTTCATCGTGAACCACAGAAAGATTTGGATTCAGTTTAGAGAGTAAATTCTTAACCTCTTTATTTTCTGAAGTTTTCAATTTTTCCAGAACCTCATCATCAGTCTGGAACAAGTCTTGCTCAGTCAAAACTTTAATTTTTATTGCTTGACGGACAAGTTGTCCGAAAAGCTCAAAGGCTGTCAGAGTGACTGGCGCGTTCCAGGAGTTAAGACACTGATTCATAAAAGCTTTGGCATAAAAATAGCCTATTTTTTTATCGTTCATCGCAAATTTACCTTCGAAGACAGTAATTGAATCAAGAATATGTTTAATATCATTTTCGGAAAAAATCTTATCCGTAGCTATATCCCGGAGTGAGTAATCAATACGATCAGCACACAGCTGGGGAATATCTTGTTCTAGAAGGGTAAAATTGTGTTCATCAGTTACTCTTTCAGGGTCAAAACCGTATTTTTCTAGAATTGCTGGAATCTCTGAATCAAAAACAATTTGCTTTAAAAACCTTTCGTGATAGGTTTGACTTTCATTTTCTTTAAAAACAAAATCTGCTGCGTGGGAAAAGGCAGTGTGTGGTACGTCGTGTAACAATCCTGCAATTTGTTCTTCCAAACTTGCCCCAAATTTGGCAAGTAAGATCATTACTCCAGTACAGTGATCGTATCGGGTTGTAGTTTTTTCAATTTGAACTAGTTGGGTACCAGCTTGGTTAACGCCCTTGATTCGCTGGAGTGGTTTAGAATTTATTAGTTCAACAAGAACTGGTTCCTTAACTTCAAATTCACCGTAAACACTATCAAAAATTTTCATACTTAATTATTTTAGCTCAACAATTTCCTGACCAACTTCCAAATCGTGTTGTTGTACAAAACCAGCGTTGACTTCAAGTACGTGGGTTACTGGAGAAGGAGATTTGAAAGTTGGGATACCCTCTTCTGATGGTAGCGGGGCGTTTTCGACAAAACCGATTATCGTATCTCTGTCGACCCAAATGATGTCAATCGAAAATTTCATCTCTTTCATCCAAAAACTGATTAACCCTCTTTTTTCTAGAACGAAGTACATTCCACGGTTTTCTCCTAAACTTTCTCGACCAGACAAACCCTTAGCTTGCTCGACTGGCGAATCGGCTGTCTCCACAGTTATAGTCGTATACCCGATCTGAAGTTTCCTTTCTGAGTTTGTATTTACTTTTGAAAATGATTTCGTTTCAGAAAAGTTTTGAGACAAATAGACTAATCCAACTGTCGCGCTTAAAACCAGAAATGCTAGAAAGCTACCTTTTAAATAATCATTGTTCACTCTTTTACTAAACCACAATTTGCCTTTCTGTTGCAAAGTTTGCTATTATAGCCAGGTTTCAAACTTAGAGAGGAGAAAGAAGTGACCGAAGAAAGGATTGCCGTAATCACTGATGGCAGTTTGTTGCGGGATTCACCTTTTGCCCACCGAGTCATTCCTTTTTATGTAACTTATCAGACTGATCAACCTGATCCAATCTCGATTAAGCAGGATGAGATTTCAACGGAAGATTTTCTCGAAATTCAACGTGCTTGCAAGAAGCCACCGGGAACTGCTCAACCGTCCCCGATTGATTTTTTGACTGTTTATCAGGAAATGACAGATGAGGGTTACAATCGTTTCTTGGTTTTGACTGTTCCAGCTAGTAAAAGCGGTACTTACAATTCTGCTATGCTAGCAGTCAATCTTTTTAGAGAAGAAAAATCGGATGTGGTTGTTGAAGTAATCGATACAGGTACAACCGCTGCTGGTGTCGAGTACTTGGCGCAGGAAGCAACAGCACTTGCTGAACAAGGTGAGATCTTTGACCACATCGTTCATCGAATGGAGAGATTGGCAGGTAAAGTTGAACTGTTCCTGGCGCTTGATAAGATCGACTACATCACAGCTAGCGGTCGGATCGAAGAGTTGGCCTCCCACAAACTGAGAGAAACACTGAAGCACTACGCTCGAAATTTGGCTGCCTGGTTTGCTCGTCGGACGCACCACTCTCCCAAATTGGCTTTGACGCTCATGGAGGGGAAAGAGAAAATTGTCGGTATTTCTCGTACCTTTCAACCAATGGTAGCTGCGATTTGCAAGGAAGTTGAGAAAAGGGTCGAAATGGGTAAAGGTATTAAAAAGATTTACCTATATCAGCGAGAATCTTCGTTTGAAACCGGTACAATTGTGGGATCGTTGCTTGGTCACACACAGGCTGAGATAATTGAAAGAGAAGTACTGCCGATTGCTCTTCTTTCGATTACTGGTCCCAAGTATGTTGCGATGATTATCGTTTATGACTAATAAGGGAATTTGTCACTTTTTGACAGCTTCCCTTTTCTTTTTTGTATTCAGTTTTTATTTAAGTTAATCTAGAAGAGATGAAAGAAAAACTTTTCTATCCTCTACTTGGGTTTGCCGTATTTCTTGTTTTGGTACTTTTTTCACAAGGGTTATCCTCTCAAAATATTACTGTTAATAAATCTGGCAATAATTCTACAGAAACAGAACAATCAGAAAATACCACCTCTAATTCAGGAAGTAATTCCCAAGAAGGTATCTTAGTTACAAAAATTGTTGACGGCGACACCATCGAGATCGAGGGTGGACAAAAAGTTCGCTATATCGGTATTGATACCCCAGAGACTGTAGATCCCAGACAGACAGTCGGCTGTTACGGAAAAGAAGCTTCAAATAAAAACAAGGACTTGGTCGAAGGTAAAAAAGTCCGTTTGGAGAAGGATGTTTCTGAGACTGACCGATATGGACGATTGCTTCGGTACGTCTATGTTGACGAAACTTTTGTAAATGAATACTTGGTTAGTGAGGGCTTTGGCAAAGCAGCTTCTTACCCTCCAGATGTAAAGTATCAAGACAAATTTAAAGCAGCTGAAACCTCTGCCCGAAACAGTAAAAAAGGGCTTTGGGGCAGTTGTAGTCTTGGTTCTGGTCAGGTGCAGTCAAGTACAAATTATTCTCTAACCACCCTAAACTCAAATTCTGATTGTAAAATCAAAGGAAACATCTCCAGTTCTGGTGAAAAGATCTACCATATTCCTAATGGTAGTTATTACGACAAAACTAGTATTGATGAAAGTAAAGGTGAACGTTGGTTTTGTACTGAGCAAGAAGCCCAAACTGCTGGTTGGCGTGCCTCGAAACTTTAATATCCGAAAAACAAAAAAACTGAAGCAAAAAATGTTATACTCCCCTCAAGAGTTGAGATCACAGAAAAGGAGGGAAGATTATTGGTTTATCTCAATACCGATCCGATTACTTTGGTTGGTAAAGAGACCGCGATTCAGAAGGCTATTCGTACTCAATACGATACCTATTTTGCTAAAGCGGTAGTGGCTCGTGCATGGTTTCCGAAGCGTCTTAAAGAGCGAGATGAACTTCGTCGGTATCGTGAAGTAGCGGCTCAGCTTATTTCAGAAATTCGGGAAATGCTTTTTGGGTTTCTTGGGGTTGAGTCGTTTGTTGACGATTATGTTTTCGCTGGTATTCAAGGTGCTGGTGACAGTATTACGATTCGTGAAGCGACAATTGGTTGGGGTGTCGAAGAGCGTAAGCACGGTCAGACCTTTCGTTATAGTTTGGTTGACTCTGGATTGGCAACACAGGCAGAGGTAGACAAATTCTTGGAAGAGGCTTCTGAGGATACGTGGGTGTTTGAGCGCCAAACCGGACACGCAGCGACACCTTATAACGCTTCGGCTTATGGTATTGTCCAAGAGCGTCAGACCAAGCATAACTATCACCGCTTTCGCCAATTCCTCAAAGCAGAGTATGAAAGAACCAAAAACCCTCTGCTTTTGGTGTTGAGTATGATGGTTTGGTATGTGGAACGTGACGAAGGTGCTCACGAAAGTAATTTTCGAGAAATTCTTCGCATTTACCTACGATACCGACCTGATCTTGCAATTGAAGCGATGAATCAGGCTTTCGCCACGTATCGTATGCCAGAAGTTAGGTTTCCCAACAAGGAGCAATTCGAGGCAACGGTTTATTCGGCGGGTGTTTTCTCGTTGATGGATTGGGGTAGAAGTGTTCTTAGCCCAGCAATCCAGAGTATGGGTTTGAAAGATCGCAATGCGGTCAGAGCAGCTGAAGTTGCAGTTCAAGAGCTTCCCGAGAATGCCGTTGTTGTTCTACCCAATAAGCCTTTGGAGGGAATACCTGAAGGAGCTGAGGTTTATCAGTTGGTTTCGGATGGTAGTTTCCAGTTGGTTGCTGCTTAATTGAAGTTTTTAGAGAGGTAAGTTTTAACCGCGTTAGTTTTCTCTACTAGGGCGGTTTTTTTATTCAAAAAAGTTGCCCGAAAATAGAAAAAGAGTAAAGAGTGCTCCTCTCGTTACTCTCGTGAAAAATCTGCGGGGGGTGCGGCGTTTTCACCTGTCGGCGGATCGACAGTCTATCTCCGGGCTCTGGTTGTCGTGCAATCCTGTGTGGGCGGCAAAATCCGGTTGGGAATGTGCGCCCGTGTTGTCCAGCTCTGCTCTGTTTTGTGCGAATCACGATACTAGAGGGGGTCATGATGGAGTCTGGCCGCCTTTATATATCGGAAAAGTGCGCGGTCTCCTTTCTTCACGCTCTTTCACACAGGATTACATAAAAATTATTTACTAAAGGAATTAAAAAAGCAATAGGTTGACTCATAATAGTTATAAAAGTAATAAAAAAAGCCCATTGATTGGATTGATATCCCAACGGGCTTTTAACAGATTTATTCTGTAAATTTTTTCACAACCATGGCAGTATTTTCCCCACCAAATCCAAACGAATTATTCATCACTGCAGTCACTTCAGATCTGAAAGCTTTGGTGACATGGTGAAGATCAGTGCATTCAGCGTCAATAACTTCTAGATTGGTAGTTGGAGGGATAATATTTTGCATTATCGCTTCGACACAAATTAACAGTTCAGCTGCAGCTGAGGCACTCATCAAATGGCTGAGAACACCTTTGCTGGAAGAAACTGGAACTTTTTTCACATCTTTACCAAGACAAGTAGCGATTGCCCGGCACTCAGACGGGTCTCCTTCCGGAGTACCTGTTCCGTGAGCATTGATATAGCTCAGATTTGACGGTGTTACCCCTGCCCTTTCCAGAGCGGTTGACATGCATAGTGCTTGCCAAGTCCCTTCAGGGTGCGGGTGAACGATGTTGTGAGCATCGGAATTGCGACAGTAGCCAACGACTTCTGCGTAAATATTTGCCTTTCTGGCTAGAGCGTGATCCAAACCTTCAAAAACAAAAGCAACTCCCCCCTCGCCTGGTACAAAACCATTTCGTTTTGAGTCAAACGGACGAAGTGCTTTATGCGGTTGATCGTTCCAGCTGGTTGAAAGCGCTGTCAAATTGCCAAAAGAAGCCAAAGAAATTGGATCAAGCGCATCTTCACAACCACCAGTTACTACAACGTCACATTCCAAATCTGTAATCATTTTATAAGCATCGATCATACTCATTGCACTTGTTGCACAAGCAGCTGATGTCGTATAGACCGGACCATGAATCTGACTGTGTAGTGAAGGTCGAGCAGCAGCGGCATTCGGCATGATTTTTTGGATCAAAGCCGCAGAAATAAATCTTGCACCAGAATCTCGGTAACGACCAACCTCATAAATAACATCTGACATCCCGATCATACTGGCACCAACGCAAATGCCAATACGCTGAGCCAGCTTTGGAGTCAAATGTTTGTAAAGAAGTTTGGCGTCAATAAGTGCTTGATCGATCGCATACATTTGAAATTGCGAGGCTCGAGCGATTTTTCGCTGATCCTTTCGATGAATCAAGCGATCCAACCAGCTTGGATTAAAATCTACCTCACCAGCAACACGGCAAAGGTGATTTTCATCAAGCGGAAACGATTTTACCTCACGAATCCCAGATTTTTTGTTCACAACTGCGGAAAAGATCTCTTTTGGCGTTTTGCCGACAGGAGTGATCGCTCCCATTCCAGTGATGACGACTCTCATTTTTCCTCCATTTGGATTTTAAGGTGCGGTTACTTCTCAGATGTTATACTAAAATTACTGTAGAGATCAAAAAAGGAGGTGAGAATTGGTTCTCAAAATGGACTATTTTGTTCCTGAAGCTGGTATTAAGGCTCTTGAGGACTACAGTTTGTCGATTCTGAAGGATCCTGGGGAATTTGTTCATCCTGATTTGACCAGAGAGATTGGTGAAGGTTTGGATGTTTCGGCAGTAGGTCGTAGTCTCCCTGAAGGGATGGGTATCGAGGACTTTCGCGATGCTCTCATGCTAGGTTACCGTACCGAAGCAGCAACTGAAACTTACGATCATCAGTTTCAGATGGTCGCGGATCTATTTGGGGTTGGTTGGCTTGGACGATTTAATGCTGAGGTGTGGAGTCCGGACGAAAAAACCCACAACCTTCCCTATTTCGATAGTTTGGTGGATCTAGGTTACTACCCTTCTGATTTGATCAGAATTGCCCGCGAAGATCTGGCTAGAGAGTTTGAACATCGTGGAGTTTTGACGCCGATTGGGGTTACTTGGTTTGGTACGATTCAAGAACGAGTCACTGACGGTTATCATGGAGTGGTTGCAAAGACTGTACGAGCGAGCTCGCCAGTGGCAGCTGATCGAATCGTACGAGTCAGAAAGCGAGAAACTTTACACACCGTTTGGTATAACCGTTTTACAGCCATTCAGGTCCAGTACAATCCTGAACTTTTGGAGCAGGTAGCGATCGCAACTGCAAAGTTTGAGATGCCTGAGCACCAAGTCGCTCCGGATTTGGCTCATCGCGGTGGTGAACTTGGGCAGATGATGGGAGCTGATTACCGAGCTTGGGTTCGGGATCTAGTGCGCTACATGCATGAACTGACCAATGATGTCAACAAAACCGGTCGGTTGATGCTTGATCTTGCTGCTGCTCGTGGTGATTCTTTGGCTGGTATGAATCCAAAGATTCTGCGGTCAGTACTGACCTTCTTGCGTCAGAACGGATTTGTCGGTGAAATAGTACTGGAGAGTTTTGGTTTTGATCAGCGAATTCCACAAAGCAATGGATTGGTTAATCGGATCAAGTCTTTGCTTCGACACCAGATCGTCAGGCATGTGAATGTCGCTGGAGTTTATAGTTAGTTGAGAGATTGTCAAAAGACCCGTTATGGACTTAGTAAGTTCCTCGGGTTTTTTCTTTTCTGATACAGTTTGTCCCAATTGACATCTTCGGTTAACTTTCGGCTATTATATAGTATGTTACGTTCTTCTTGGATGCATTTGGATATGGACTGTTTTTTTGCAGCTGTTGAAATCAAGCTTGACCCAACGTTGAAAGGTAAACCAGTTTTGGTTGGTGGAGTCAATCCTCAAGGGAAAAATGTTCCCCGAGGTGTGATCGCAACTGCTTCTTATGAAGCCAGAGCTTTTGGTTGTAAAAGCGGAATGCCAGTTTATCAAGCCTTGAGACTTTGTCCCTCTGCAGTCGTTGTTGGAGGGCACTTTGCGGAGTATATCGAAGCTTCAGAGGCAGTGATGGAGATTGCTGCTCGTTACGCACCTAGAGTTGAGCAAGTTGGCATTGACGAAGCCTTCTTGGATTTTTCTAACACTGAAATTCTTTACCCAGACTTAAAAATCGTAGCTGAGAAAATTCGCTCTGACATTAAAAATGAAATTGGTATTACCGCTTCGATCGGTTTGGCTGCGACCAAAGTGGCTGCCAAAGTTGCTAGTGACTTCCGCAAGCCGGATGGTTTTACTTACGTGCCTGTGGGAACAGAAAAAGCTTTTCTCGCTCCCCTACCGCTGCGTGATTTACCTGGTATTGGACGGAAGATGGAAGAGTATTTTCAGCGTCTTGGAGTCAGAACATTGGGAGAGTTGGCAAGAGTTGATTATGAAAAAATCAAAGCTTGGGGCAAGTTTGCCATCAATCTTTGGGAAGCTGCCAATGGTGTGGACAATGTTTGGTTTAGTCCTCGAGTTGAGGTGAAATCTATTTCTCGTAGTGAAACTTTTTATAAAGACAATCCGGACGAGGCTTTCATCCTAGCGATGCTACGAAAACTTACCGAAAGTGTTGGGCAAGAAGCTCGAGAACATGGGTATTTTGGTCGGACAGTTCATGTGACAATTCGGTATAAAGATTTTCGGTTTGTCAGTCGACAGCGGGTTTTGGAAACACCGACAAACATCACTAAGGAAATTTATGATCTTGGGGAAATCTTGTTAAAAGAGTTGTGGGATAGCTCTACCCCACTGCGTTTGGTAGGCATCGGCCTGACTCAGTTTGGAGAAACAGTGCAACCGTCACTATTTGACGAAGTTCGGGAAAAAAGATTGGGTTTGGAAAAACGAATCGATCAACTGAAAGCACGTTTTGGCAAAAGCGCTGTAATTCCAGCGTCTCTTATGCTGCTTGAAAAAAAATAAAGCGGTAGAAGAGTACTCCATCGTCATGAGCTTTCCCAGTTTTCCATGACTTTGGTCTTCTACCGCTAACACCCCTCCCCAATTGAAATTATCAAGTTGGTGCCGGGCTGCGAGAACATGAGGGGGATAATGTCTCAGTCGCTCTTCGCGCGCTTCCTCGCAGTCCGGCATAAGGTGCTGGCGGTGAAAGCTTTCACTTCCCTTCACCCGCGTTGGTCAGCCACTTCCACCGCCAGCGTCACACGTCATGTCGATCTCTCCCTGTGCAGGACTTCCCCGTCCAGTTGTTAGTGTTGATCATTTGCCTGCGAGATCAAACGTGCTCGAGCATATTACTCCGAGAAGAGGATTTTGTCAACCTATAAGCGGTTCAAAAAAAGAAAAATTATCTAGTTATAGTGAATAATTATTCGGTTAAATTACGGTCTCTGCTTTGTTAAGGATTTGGGATTTTATTTTTTTCCACCACGAATAATCGAGATTCTTGAGATTTTTAAGCTCTCTTTTGTAAATTTCATGAAAAAAATGGTTGCCCACTTCAATTTCTTCATAACATTTTGAAATCAAAGACAAACTATCAGCCACTTTGACTACTTGGCTTTCAATCGATTCTCGTTTTTGCTCTTCCTGCCACAAGCCAATAAAGTTACCGGAAATGTCTTTTGGTAAATCCTCAAACATCAAATGAATTGTTTCTTTGTTAACCTCGTGAATAGCGTCGGCGATTTTTTTATTAAAATGTTTAAAAGGGTTGAGGATATCACCAGAAAAACCTTCCTCGCTGTCGTGAATCAAAGCCATAGCAATCGTTTTTTTTGAATCTATTTTTATTTTCTTTTTTTCCAGAAGGAAGCAGATCAATTGGACAAAGTGAGCTACGTAGTAGGAGTGTTCGGCAACTGACTCACCGAATGTCATCGGGCGATTGTTAAAGCGGCGAACATGAGCAAGGTTGCGGTTGAGCAAATAATTAAAAATTGACATTGGTGCAGCGATTATACAAACGGAGTACTTTTTTTGCAAAGAAAAAGCCGAGGATGTTATTTACTCGGCTGTTACTAAAGTACTGCTTTCCTCTCTCCAGGGAAGGTTACGTAAGACTGAAACTTTACTGCTAGGTGTTTCAGGTTCTGGGCGGACTATTCGGGGGATTTTGAGTTTCATTCGTTTCTGTATAACTGGATCAACCTCGATAAGATTTGGAATAAAATCTGCGCCAACAAGTTCTCCTGACAATTTTTCTGCCGCTGAGATTGGAAAAATATTCTTTTCCCAGCATTCACGAACAAAGTCACAGTGGAAACAGTTGTTGTCAGTCGAATTCTTTGGAAAAGACTGAGCTTGCAGGTTGTCCACCACGTGATCAATTACCAAGAACAAGTTCAAAAAGTCACTTTCATCACGAAAAGTGAAAAAAGTTGAACCGCTTCGTAGGTGATACCAGATAAACCCGATCGGTTTTTTCCCTGTCGCTTGTTGATAAAGAAAGGTGTAAGCCGTTGCCTGCAAATCTTCGTGAAGATTGTATTGCGACCGCATCTTTTCAGATTCGGTTGGATCCTTTAGCCGTTCTGTATCAAAATCATACTGATTGGTTTTGAGATCAACAATCGCAACTGGGTCATAGTCAGGGTGAAGTTGGCCGTTAGTTATTAGTTCCGGTCGGTGCTTTTCGATATACTTTATTGGAACTGTACGGACTTGATCCATTACACCAATCAAGCTAAGAGTTGGGTTGAAAGAATGTTCAAATCTTTGCTCGACTTGCAAGGGTCGTGACAGAGTAATATTTGTTTCCCAATACTTATCGATGCAGATTGCCCCTATTCGTCCAAACTCATCATCTAACTCAGTAGTTCGAGCCAGCAGACGCTCACTTTCAACTGCTTCGTCCAATTCTCTTTTCCAGCGATTGAACCACGCTCCCCTGTAAGACTGCTCACTGCGATAGTAAAACGGTCTTGGATCTTTAGTTGGTCGATAAAGCTGAGCTATGTGCTTGTGAACAGCAATGCCTAGAAGTCTTGGGTAATCTGTATGATTGGGAATATCTGGATGTCGGTAGTAGAAGTATCGACGGGCACAAGTCAAATAAGTCTTCATACCAGAAACAGAAAGTCGCAACTTTCTCGCCATTGACTATTAGCCTCCTTTTTAAAGTACTGATTAATTATATAGGTAAGGTACAAGTAAATTAGTAATTAATTGACTATAGGGTTGCAATTGAAGCTAAAATATGCTATACTATAAAAAATAGAGCGTAGTTAAGGAGTTATCCATTGTACGAATGTGCTAAGTGCGATAAGGATCTTCCTTACCGCTCTGATCAATACTGTAGCAAGTGTGATCGACGGTTCTGTAAGGAACACATCGAAGATCACGACTGCAGTGAGGTGGAGTCGACAGTAAGACCAAAGGTTAAAACCCAGCGGTTGCCCTGGACTCCCCCATCCGAAAAGCGTTGCCCAGACTGTGGCGGACCATTTCCAGAGGGAGAAGGTTACAACACTTGTCCAGTTTGCGGCAAAACCCAAAAGATCGCGACCACCTAACAGTGACCATCGCGATCTTCCCTTTTGTAAATAATGTCACGTCGTACAATATTTGCTTTTTAGCTTTGTTTCAATTAAGATTTATCTATGACTCTGTCCAAACTCATCACTGATTTTCTCGAACATCTCGAAGTTGAGAAAAACGCTTCGCAGCTGACAATTCGTAACTACCATCATTATCTACAGCGATTTTTGGGTTTTGCTGGTGACATAGATCCCAAGGAAATAAAACAAGATCTGGTTAGAAAGTACCGTGTTTACCTAGCGCGTTATGTTGATGAAAAAACTGGCCTGTCTTTGAAAAAAGTTACCCAAAACTACTTTGTGATTGCATTGCGAGCTTTTTTGCGTTATCTGGCTAAAAATGACATCGAAACCCTCGCTCCTGAGAAAATCGAACTTGGAGATCAAGATCCCAGACCGATTAAAGTTTTGGACAACGATCAACTTTCCCGCCTACTTTCTGCTCCAGATATATCTAAGATTGACGGTTTGCGAGATAAAGCAATACTGGAAACCTTATTTTCAACTGGTTTGCGAGTGAGTGAATTGACGAAAATAAACCGCGACAAAATCAATCTTGAAAGGCGTGAGTTTGGAATCGTCGGTAAAGGAGGAAAGGAACGAGTTGTTTTTATCTCTGATACAGCAGCAGAGTGGATTGATCGTTACTTTTCGCAGCGAAAAGATCGCTATAACCCACTTTTCATTCGGTATTCAGGTAAAGAGGATCCCAGTAAAAACGGAGAAAAAATGCGTTTATCAGTGCGATCGGTCGAAAGGGTTTTAGACAAATATGTTCGCAAAGCTCAGATCCCAATCAAGGCCTCCCCACACACTTTAAGGCATTCTTTTGCAACTGATTTGTTAATTAACGGAGCTGATATTCGTAGCGTTCAGGAAATGTTAGGTCATGCCAATATTTCGACAACTCAGATTTACACCCATATAACCAATAAGCATCTAAAAGATGTTCATAAAGCTTTTCACAGCGGAAATAAAGATTTATAAAGCTTTGCGCTCACTCTGGTATAAGGATCTTAATTAGTTGAAATTAGCCTATCTTTCTATTAACATGGGGAAACTATGAATTTAGCTGATCAAGATAAAGAACTTTCCAAAATTATTGATCGCGAAGAGCTAAGACAGAATGAAACGCTAAACCTTGTTGCTTCAGAAAATCATGTTTCTAGAGCAGTTCGAGAAGCAACTGCTTCCTCTTTAACCAATAAGTATGCTGAAGGTTACCCACGTAAACGTTACTATGGTGGTACTGGTTTAGTTGATGAGGTTGAGCAATTGGCAATTGATCGGGCCAAGAAACTCTTCTCTGCTGAACATGTTAATGTACAGCCCTACTCTGGTACCAATCCAAACTTAGCAGTATATTTTTCTGTAATGGAGCCCGGGGAAACTGCTCTTGCTATGAATTTACAAGCGGGAGGACATCTTTCCCACGGATCTCCAATGAGTATTTCTGGAAAAGTCTTTCGTTTCGCTCAGTACGGAGTGAATCTTGAAACCGAACTACTCGACTATGATGAGCTTGAAAAAATAGCAAAAAGAGAGAAACCAAAACTAATCGTTGCGGGTGCTTCAGCCTACAGTCGATTAATCGATTATAAAGTCTTTCGAGAAATTGCAGATAATGTTGGTGCTTTGCTTTTGGTTGATATGGCTCACATCGCTGGACTTGTAGCAGCCGGAGTGATCCCTTCACCCATCCCCTACGCCCATTTCGTTACTAGCTCTACTCACAAAACACTCAGGGGTCCTCGAGGCGGATTGATTATTTGCAAAGAGGAATTTGGTGAAACCATCGATAAAATGCTTTTTCCGGGAATTCAGGGTGGTCCGCTTGAAAATATAATTGCTGCCAAAGCAGTTGCCTTTCTTGAGGCTAGTAAACCAGAGTTCAAGACTTACTCTCTGAGTGTCTTGGACAATGCCAAAACACTAGCTAAAGAATTGGAAAATGAGGGTTTTAGGTTGGTTTCAGGGGGGACTGATAATCATTTACTTAACATTGATTTTGGTGAGGCAGGATTGACTGGAAAAGAGGCGGAAAAACTACTTGAGAGCGTTAATATTATTGTCAATCGTGAGGTTGTCCCTAGGGATAAACGTAAACCTTATATTTCTTCTGGAGTTCGTTTGGGCACACCTACTTTGACAACTAGAGGTTTTAGTACCGAGGAAACGAAATTAGTCGCAAAATTGATTTCAGCAGTTCTAAAAAACCCCGCCGATGAAAAGGTGCAAAGTGAAGCCAAAAATTCAGCCTTAAGTTTGGCCAAAAAATTGCCCTTCTCTGACTAATAATTCTTGACCTTGACCCAAAAAACCAATATGCTTAGATTAATTAAAAACAGTTTTTACTGTTAATTTTGTTTTCTTAAATGATACCTATTTCTGCTCAGGTACTTAGTTTTCAATTTAACCCTTATTCTCTTCTTTCATTGATTGGTATAGTTGGCAATTTACTTTTGATCTATTTGATTTTATCTCGTGGTATTCAAAATTCTGCTAACCGTTGGTTTTCTTTTTTTCTTTTTTGCTTGGTTTTATGGGGGACTGGAGAATTTCTCAATAGATTGAGCGTTTATCCTGAGGGAGCCAATTTTTGGTCTTCAGTGGGAGCTCCTGGTTGGGTTTTTATGTCGATTGCTTTTTTTAATTTTACTTTGGCCTTTGTGGGTAAGGAGTACTTAGTCGACAGTCTGATTAAAAAGTTTTTAATCTATGCTCCGACAATAATTTTCCTTTACATCGTTTGGAATACAAATATTATTTCAATTCATACTATTGACACTTTCTACAAAGTTCCCTGGGGTTGGAGTTCAAATCTAGGATCATTTTTTCCAGTTTTTATACTTTGGCTAGAATTTTATTTTATTAGCTCATTGGTTTTTCTCGTGAGGTTTTATTTTCATACGGCTGACCAAATTCGCAAAAAGCAGACGTTGTTTTTGATCGTAGGACTTTTGATCCCCTTATTAGGAGGGACTCTAACCGATGCTATTGTACCGATAATAAATCTAGGTCTAACTAATGATATTAGAATCCCCGGATTTGCAATTGTTTTGACTAGCGTTTTGGGAGCACTCGCAACTTATTCAATTCTTCGGTATAAATTGTTCGTCATTAATCCAGCAACACACTTTGAAAATATAGTCAGAACAATGAACGAAGCTTTAATTGTTTTTAATTTAGGAAATACAATTGAGTTTACTAACGATACTGTAGAGCGTTTGTTTGGTTTCAAAAATGACGAACTTTACAATCGAAACGTTGAAACCTTACTAAGGGGTGAAAGTACTACCCTTTCTTTTCAGAAGAATTTGGTTGAAAAACTTCGTTCGGGGCAAGCCGTTAATGGTTTAGAACTTGAATTTACCTCAAAGTCCGGAGAAACAATCCCGGTAAATCTTTCCGGAACCCCAATCAAAGATGAATCTGGCTCTTTGGTTGGTTTTGTCCTACTGGCAGCTGATATGAGGGAAATGAAGAAATTGGTTTACAATCTCGTCGCTGAAAGGAATAAATTAAGCATTACACTTTCTGGAGTAAGTGAGGGTGTTTTTGTTGTCGATAAAGAAGGGATTGTTACCTTTATTAATCAGGCAGCAGAGAAAATTTTCAATGTTAGAGAAAGTGACGTATTAGGAAAGAGGGCTGATGAAATCTTTAACATAAATGATGATGACGGTAAAATTCTGATGGAATACTTTTTTCCGAAAGAACAATTGTCAAAAGATATGGTTACTTTTAGCCGAAATGGGGTCAAGATAGAAAGATCCGACGGGCAACTTGTTTACGTGAATCTTATTGCGGCCAATATAGTCGAGAGTGAGGGTGTAAATTTGGGGGCGATAGTGACAATGCACGATGTTTCTAAGGAAAAAGACTTAGAGGAAATGAAGTTGGATTTTGTTTCGATGGCAGCTCATGAACTTCGAACCCCATTGACTTCAATTCGAGGCTATCTTTCGGTTTTACAAGAAGAAACCAAAGATCAACTAAGTCCAGAATTAGTTTCGTTCTTAGATAAAGCATTTATTTCAAGTACACAATTAGCCGCTTTAGTTGAGAACCTTTTATCTGTTTCTCGAATTGAGCGAGGTTCTCTGCAAATTCAGTCTCAAATCACCCCTTGGGAGCCGCTTGTAGAGGAAGCTTTTAGTAACTTTTTACCGCAAGCAAAGGAGCGTAAAGTGACTTTGACTTACGTTAAGCCAAAATCTGCCCTACCTTTTGTTCTGGTTGATAAATTTAGAATCAGCGAAGTTGTTTCCAACTTAGTTAGCAATGCATTGAATTACACACCTGCCGGCGGGTCAGTCGAAATCAGTCTTGAATCTAACAAAGAAGAAGTTATTACCCATGTTGCCGATACCGGTCCGGGAATACCAAGTGTAGCCTTACCAAAATTGTTTACCAAGTTCTTTCGAGTTTCTGGAGTACTCGAACAAGGCTCAAAAGGTACTGGATTGGGACTTTACATTTCTAAAGCAATTGTTGATATGCATAAAGGGAGAATTTGGGTAGAATCTGAACTTGGAAAAGGAAGTAGGTTTAGTTTTTCTGTTCCAGTTTCACTCGAACAGAAATTACCTGAAATTGCTCCTGGTGTACCTTCAAGTAGAAAAATGTTCTTCCGTAAGTCACCTAAAAAATAACTTTTTTTACTCTTTTGCTTTCTTTTCGTCGGCCTTTATCTCTTTTTTAAATGTTGTTACAGCAGAAACAACATCAGAACTATTAGCCAGTCGAATTAGAATAACTCCTTGGGTTTGACGTGTGAGTAATGGAACATCCTTAATCGGGAGCTTTATGACCTGACCACCTTTCGAGGTTATTAAAATATCCTGATCGTCTTGTTCAATCACTTTTGCAGCCATTACTTTGCCGTTTCTCGCTGTGACTTCAGCAGCTTTGACTCCGCTACCAGCACGACCCTGCAGCGGCCAGTCTGTGATCTTACTTTTTTTGCCAAAGCCTTTCTCAGTAACTATCAAAAACTCTCCTTTTTCCGGTGCTTTTGAAGCGCAAATTATTTCATCATCTTTTCCGAGTCTTATACCCATCACCCCGGCTGTCGCTCTTCCCATAGCTCGAACATTTTTCTCATGAAAGCGGATCGATTGACCTTTTTTCGTTGCCATAATTATATGTTCGTCTCCGGATGTTAGGGTAACAAACTGCAAGCTATCACCACTATTTAAATTGATCGCGATAATACCAGACCGACGAATATTAGCAAAACCTTCGAGGGCAGTTTTTTTGACGATCCCTTTTTTCGTTGCCATAAAGATAAAGCCTGACTTAGTGCTTTTAGGAACATTAAACATTGAGGTAACCAGCTCACCCTGCTCGATATTTATTAAGTTAATAATTGCTTGACCCTTTGCTTGGCGGGATCCTTCTGGTAGTTCATAGACCTTAATCTGAAATACTCGACCTTTGTTTGTGAAAAACATCATGTTGTCATGAGTATTAGCTAAATATAACTGAGAAATGCTATCTTCTTCTTTGAGAGTTGCTCCAGTTACACCCTTTCCCCCGCGCAGTTGAGTTCGGAAAGTATCTGTTGGACTTCTTTTTATATAACCAGTTTCTGTAACCGTGACGATGACATTTTCTGCTGGAATCAAATCCTCCTCTGAAAAATCTCCAATCGCTTGTTTATAGACTCTGGTTCTTCTCTCATCCCCGTATTTGCTTTTAAGCTCTTTCAGCTCTGTTTCGATAACTGCCAAAATTTTCTTTGGTGAAGCCAATAAATCTTCCAGATAAGCAATTGTTTTCATAACTTCAATGTACTCATCTTCAATCTTTTTTCGCTCTAGCGCTGCTAATCGGCGCAACTGCATGTCAAGAATAGCTTGAGACTGAATATCACTAAGTTTGAACCTGGTCATCAGGTTAGTTTTGGCAGTATCGGCATCAGCAGACTCTCTGATCGTTTTTATTACCTCATCGAGATGATCAAGTGCAATTTTGAGCCCCTCAAGAATATGTGCTCGTGCCTTGGCTTGATCAAGTTCGAATTGGGTTCGTTTGGTTACGACATCTTGGCGATGACGAATATATTCAGTTAAAATTTGTTTAAGGTTTAAAATTTGTGGTGTGCCGTCAACCAAGGCAACCATATTGACATTAAAAGCCATTTGCATACTAGTGTGTTTGAAAAGTTGATTAAGTAAGTTTTGTGGGCGGGCGTCACGCTTGAGCTCGATCATTATTCGCATACCAGTTCGATCTGATTCATCTCGAAGATCTGAAATACCGTCGAGTTTCTTTTCTTTGACTAAATTGGCAATTCTAGAGATTAATTGAGATTTATTAACCTGATATGGAATTTCCGTAACAATTATTTTAAAACGGCTGGCTTTGTCCTCTTCGATCTCAGCTTTTGCCCTCATCACCACCCTACCCTTCCCAGTCGCATAAGCATTAGTTATTTCACTAATATCAAAAATCGCTCCTCCAGTTGGAAAATCTGGACCCTTGATAAAACCCATCAGCTCCTCAAGAGGTGCTTCTGGTTGATTAATTAGGTGAATGATCCCATCACAAATCTCAGTGAGGTTGTGAGGAGGGATGTTTGTTGCCATCCCAACGGCAATTCCACTACCACCAGAAAGTAATAGATTGGGAAGTTTTCCTGGTAAGACGATTGGTTCTTTTCTGGTTGCGTCAAAATTGTCAGCCCAGGGGACGGTATTTTTATCAATGTCATCAAGTAATTCATTGGAAATTTGAGCCAAACGAGCTTCGGTATAACGCATGGCAGCTGGTGGGTCCCCATCAACACTACCAAAGTTGCCTTGACCGTCAACCAATGGATAACGCATGGCAAAATCTTGGGCCAAGCGTACCATCGCGTCATAAACTGGACCATCACCATGAGGGTGGTATTTACCCAGTACCTCCCCGACTACAGTTGCACTCTTACGATACTTTGCACTGTGAGTTAAGCCAATTTCGTTCATCGCGTAAAGAATTCGGCGGTGAACTGGTTTCAAACCATCTCTAACGTCAGGAAGTGCTCGTGAAACGATAACACTCATCGCATAGTTGAGGTAACTAGTTTTCATCTCCTCAACTATTTGCACGTTTTTGAGTTTTCCGATCGAATTATTATTTATTTCCTGGTTTGCGACTTGTTCGTCTTGTTGTTCTTGTTCTTCCATAAAATTTAAAAACTAGACATCCAATGTGGCATATTTTGCGTGTGATTGGATAAATTTCTTTCTTGGCGGCACTTCCTCACCCATAAGCATATTGAAAACTTCATCAGCTTCTGCAGCATCTTCGATAAAAACTTTCTTCAAAATTCGGTTTTCAGGATTCATTGTCGTTTCCCAGAGCTGTTCGGGATTCATCTCCCCCAGACCTTTATAACGCTGAACATTTATATTAATTTTCTTTCCGGAAACAACAACTTCTTCAGTTTCCCCAACACCCTGGCCTTTAGGCTCGTCATCAACTGAAGTCGAGGCTTCTTTAGCGGCTGCTTTTTCGGCTTTTTGAGTTTTAATTATAGAAATAACTTGGTCTCTCTCGGTATCAGAATAAGCATATTGTTCGGATTTGCCAGCAGTAATTTTAAATAACGGCGGTTGAGCTAAGTATAGATAACCACGCTCGATAATGGAGGGCATGTAACGGAAAAAGAAAGTCAAAAGTAGTGTATTGATATGCTCACCATCAACATCGGCGTCTGTCATAAGAATTATTCGATGATATCTAGCCTTTTCAATATTAAAAGTGTCTCCAATACCTGCACCCAAAGCAATGATCAAATCCTTAATCTCTTCAAATTGAATAACCTTATCTAGTCTTGCTCTCTCGGTGTTAAGTATCTTACCTCCCAACGGCAAAATTGCTTGGGTTTTTCGGTCGCGTCCTTGTTTGGCAGAACCTCCGGCACTATCCCCCTCAACGATATACAGCTCAGATAAGCTGGGATCTTTTTCCTGACAATCTGCGAGTTTTCCTGGAAGAGTCATCCCTTCGAGTGCACCCTTACGGATAACCGCGTCCTTAGCAGCCTTGGCTGCTAAGCGAGCTCGAGCTGCCAAAACAATTTTTTCCATGATTGACCGAGCATCAGATGGGTTTTCTTCAAAAAAAGTTTCCAACCCCTCTTTCACGACTGTCTGAACTATTGGTGTTACTTCTGCATTGCCTAGTTTTCCCTTAGTTTGTCCCTCAAATTCAATTCCGTCAGAATTCATTTTGATGGCAACGACTGCCGTTAAACCCTCACGCATATCCTCTCCGGTCAAACTCTCTTCACCAGCTTTGACGATTCCAGTTTTTTTAGCATAGTCGTTCACCGATCTGGTTAGAGCAGTTCGAAAACCGGTCAAATGAGTACCTCCTTCGGCTGTGTTGATCACATTGGCAAAGGATTCCACTGTTTCGCTAAAGCTATTGTTATATTGAATTGCAACATCAACCCCAATTTCGTTAACCTGTTTTCTGATCGTTATTGGTCTGTGGAGGGCAATTTTATTTTTATTGATATGTTGAACAAGTGAGGTGATCCCACCTTCAAAATAGTAGTGTTTCTCAGTATCGTCTCTTTCATCAAAAAGATGAAATGCCAATCCAGCTACTAGGTAAGCTCGTTCGCGAATTTGTTTTTCTAGTACTTTAAAGTCAAGAGTGGTTGTTGAAAAAATTTGCTTATCGGCTAAAAAAGTCGATTCGGTTCCAGATGAAGTTAGCTTCCAGATTGCAGCGGCCTTTCCTTTGGTTTTTGATTCCGAAATTGTTGTCACTGGCTCAGCCGGATTGCCGCGAGAGTACTTCTGAAAAAATATTTTATTATCTCGCTTGACCTCAACCTCCATATCCTCACTCAAAGCATTTACGACTGAAGCACCGACACCATGTAGACCACCAGAAACCTTATAACCAGCACCACCAAACTTTCCACCAGCATGAAGATATGTCATTGCAACTTCCAAGGCGCTTTTTTTGACTGATGGGTGAGTTTCGGTTGGAATTCCTCGACCATCATCGATTACGGTGACACGATCGTCATTTTGAATAATGATGTGGACATTTTTCGCATGGCCTGCTAAAGCTTCGTCGACAGAGTTGTCTACGATTTCAGTTACCAGATGATGGAGTCCTCGTTGATCGGTACTTCCAATATACATACCAGGACGTTTACGTACTGGCTCTAAACCTTCGAGTACTTGAATATCTTTAGCTGAATAATCTGCCATAAAAATGAAAAAAATTAATGGATCGTGAGATATTCTAACAAATGATCTCTCTTACTGGCAAGCTGAAATCTAACTTTGTGCTAAAAGCAACGCTATAAGTTTTTTATTCGCAAAGCTTTTTGAGGCTTTATGAAGTTTTAAGGCAATTCTTAGCCGTTTTGTGATTTGGCTCGCTTTATTTTCAAGACTTGATTCGTTTAAAGATATTTTTTGATGAAGCAGCTTTTGTAAGAAAAGTAAGTATTGTTCAACCTGATTTTTCTCGAGAATTTCAAGACGTTCACCAAAAGGCTTTTCCAGAAAACCTTCAAACGCTGTCGGGCTTGATAGTTCCTCGGATTTTAATAAATCGATTTCCAAACAGCGGGAAACTACAGTTGGTATTAAACTGTTTCGGTTGTTCGTGGTAAGAATAATTTGAGTTTCGTTTGGGGGTTCCTCAAGCAGCTTTAGAAGTGAATTTTGTGCTTCGACGGTTAGCTTATCGGCTTCCAATACTATTAGTGTTAGAATGCGAGAGTTAAAGGGTTTGCGAAAACTAGTAGTAATTATTTCTCTGGTGCTTTCGATTCCCTTATTTTCAGAAGCGTCAAAAAAAAGTGTATCGAAAGTGCTGGACTGCTCAAGAGAGAGTTTTTCAGCACTAATTTTTAATTCTTTTTTATTCTTGCCAACAAGTAAGAGAGTTTGTGCCATTTTATTCCTTTCATTAAAACCAAAAAAGCCCAGTGAGTCAATTGACAGCATGCGGGAATTTCATTTAATATTGAATAGTACGAAATAAAACTTGCCCATGGAAGTAACCAACAAAAGTATCGAAGACATTCTCTTCGAACAGAAAAAAATAACTACAGAAAACCGTTCCCTGGTTAAACTTGAGTCTGTAAATACTGGTAAAACCCCTGAAGATATTATTCGTGAACACAATTTTGTTTCTAATGATGACTTGGTAGCTGCAAAAGGTGAAATGATTGGGGTTCACTTTTATAACCCCAACTTAAAGCCAATCCCTAGTGATGTGTTATCGCTGATCCCAGAACCAGTTGCGAGACGGTATGTACTGATTCCTTTTGAACTCGGAAAAGACGATGTTCTTTCAGTGGCCATGTCCGACCCTCTTGATTTGCAAGTCGTCGAATTTATTGAAAGAAAAAGTGAAAAGCGAATTCGGACCTTTATTTCAACTCCGGCTTTGATCAATCAAGCAATTGTCGATCAATACTCACAGAGTTTGACAACAACAGTGACTGCCGCTGTCCAGGAAACTGAACCAGTTGAGGCTAAAGAAGTACTCAAAGATCTGGATAAAGTCGAAGAAGTTATCAAGGAAGCACCGGTCGCCAAGATAGTTGCAACCCTAGTCGAATACGCGATTAAAGGTCGTGCCTCTGATATACACATCGAACCATTAGAGGAAAAAACTAGAGTTCGTTATCGAATTGACGGTATCTTGCAAGAGCGCGTGGTTTTGCCAACCAAAGTTCATGAAGCCTTGATTTCCAGAATAAAAATTCTTTCAAATCTAAAAATTGACGAAAAACGAATTCCTCAAGACGGGCGTTTTAGTTTTAAAGTTGGTGATCAGGCAGTTGATTTGCGTATTTCGACTCTACCGACAGTACACGGTGAAAAGGTGGTAATGCGTCTTCTTCCCAAAGCCGGTAGTGCCCCCACTTTAGGTGACTTAGGATTGAGAGGTATGGGGTTAAAGATTTTTGAAGAAAATATTACCCGCCCTAATGGAATTGTTTTGATTACCGGTCCAACAGGTTCTGGTAAGACAACCACGCTTTTTGGAGCACTTTCGAAAATAAATTCATCCAAGGTTAATATTGTTACCCTTGAGGATCCAGTTGAATATCAAATTCCCGGTGTCAATCAGGTTCAAATCAATCCAGTTGCCGGGCTTACTTTTGCCTCTGGACTTCGTAGTTTTTTGCGACAAGATCCAAACATCATCATGGTTGGTGAAATTCGAGACTCTGAAACTGCTGGTTTGGCGATTCAGGCAGCTTTGACCGGACATTTGGTTTTTTCTACTTTGCATACAAACTCTTCTGCTGGGGCTCTGCCTCGTCTGATGGATATGGGAGCAGAAACCTTTTTACTTGCCTCGTCAATGAACGCAATTGTAGCCCAGAGAGTTGTGAGAAAGATCTGTTCTGACTGTAAAGAAGCGGTTGAACCGACAGATTTGATTGTCCAGAATATCAAAGCTGTACTTGGAAGTTTGGCCAATGAGGCGACTCAAAAGCGGCTTTCAGCCGAAGAAGCTAAAGATATGGAAGAAGTTACTGGAACAAAGAAATTCAAGCTTTACAAAGGTAAGGGGTGTGATAAGTGCAACGACAGTGGTTATAAGGGCAGAATTGGAGTTTTTGAAGTTCTAAATATTACTGAAAAAGTTGGAAAATCTATTCTTGAGAGAGCACCGAGCAGTGAAATTGAAAAAACAGCGATTTCCGATGGCATGATTTCGATGAAGCAAGACGGATATTTAAAGGCTCTTGAGGGTTTAACTACGATTGAAGAGGTGATTCGGGTTGCTCAGGATGCATAAAACTGGAAATTATATCCCGCTAAAGCGAGATATTTTAATAGAGAAAATTATTATTAGTTTTAAGGAAATTTTAACAATATATGCCGCTAAAGCGTCATATTTTACTAAACAAAAACATTATTATAATTTTTAAGGAAGTTTACTAACATGGAAATTCAAGAAATTTTGGAAGATGCACTTCGTCGGGGTGCTAGCGATATACATCTGATGGTAGGTACTTATCCGACTCTTCGTATCAATGGTTCGTTGATACCAATTACAAAATCTCCAGATCCGAGTCCGGAATTTATTGAAAAATTAATTTTTTCTTTAACTACCCCAGAGCAAAAGGAACTATTGGTAACGAACAAAGAAATTGATTTTTCGTTTGCGCTTGGAGAAATTGCCCGTTTTCGTGTTAATGCTTTTTATCAAAAAGGTTATGTTTCAGCTGCACTACGGTTGATACCATCAAAAATTCCTCATATAGAAGAACTACATTTACCAAAAGCTTTAGCTAATTTTTCTAAACTTAAGCAAGGTCTTATTTTGGTTACTGGACCGACTGGTCACGGTAAATCGACTACTATTGCTTCGATCATTAATGAAATAAACGAGAATCAATCAGCTCATATTATTACAGTTGAGGATCCAATCGAATATGTCTACCCTTCTCGTAAGTCCCTAATCGCCCAGCGCGAAATGCATTTGGATACTCATTCATGGGAGATATCCTTGCGAAGTGTTTTGCGGGAAGATCCAGATGTTGTTTTGATTGGAGAAATGCGAGACTACGAAACTATTGAAGCAGTGTTAACAATTGCCGAAACTGGACATTTAGTTTTTGCCACTTTGCATACCAATTCAGCTTCTCAATCAGTTGATCGTATTGTCGGTGTGTTCCCAGATAATCAACAATCCCAGATTCAAATGCAGTTGTCAAATGTGCTCGAGGCAGTGGTTTCCCAGCGACTTTTACCTGGTATTAAAGGCGGTCGTTATCCCGCCACTGAGGTACTGCTTGCCAACGGTGCGGTTCGTAATGTAATTCGTGAAGGAAAAACCCACCTTTTAGACAACATCATACAGACCTCTTCGGGTGTTGGTATGCAAACTCTGGAGTCTAGTTTGGCGCAGTTTGTCAAAGAGGGTTTGGTTAGTTTAGACACGGCTTTGAGCTACAGTATGAAATCAGAAGATTTATTGCGTGAAGTCAAAAGAATTGGAGCTTCAGGAGCGCCCAAAAGCTAAAAATATAAATGCAACAGTTTAACTACATTATCAAAGATGCCCAAGGGCAAACCAAAAAGGGTGTTATTGAGGCGGTTGACAGCCGTCAGGCCTCGTCGATTCTACATGATCGTGGTTATGTAGTTATCAAGATTGAAGATAAAAAGAAAGAATTTGCCTTTCATTTTGGTGGCATTGGGTTGGGGCCAATCGCTAATTTTACTAGACAGTTAGCAACTATGATCTCCTCAGGGTTGCCGTTAACAGAGTCTCTAGTTGTACTTGAAAAACAAACTGAGAATGATCGTTTGAAAGTGATCCTTAAACAGTTGGCTGATGACATTCAAGGAGGACAGACTTTTGCGGCTTGTCTAGCTAAACACCCTAATGAATTTTCGATTGCTTATATCAACATTATCAAAGCGGGAGAATCTTCTGGAACTCTTGATAAAGTACTGGCAAAGCTTGCTGATACTCTTGAAAAAGATCGTGAGTTTCAGGCAAAAGTCAAAGGAGCTTTTGTCTATCCGGCAATTATTCTTATAGCTATGACTTTAGTTATTGGTGTGATCATGGTTTTTGTCGTACCAAAATTGTCCGAGCTTTATGTTCAAATGAATATTGATTTACCTTTACCAACGGTGATTATGATTGCACTTAGCAAATTTGTTAGTAGTTTTTGGTGGTTAATTATATTGGCTTTTATTGGCGCCTCCATACTGCTACGTCGTTATCGTAAGACCGAAAGCGGAGCGCTGGTGGTTGATCGTTTGATGTTAAAGGTGCCGATCTTTGGCAAACTCAATCGTGATAGTTCGATCACTGAGTTTACTCGTACTTTAGCTGCTCTGATTGCGGCTGGAGTGCCGATACTTGAGGGTTTAAAAATTTCTGGGGAAGTTGCCTCAAATGCGACTCACCGATTAGCCGTAAAAAAGGCGATATCCTTGGTTGAGAAAGGGGCGCAACTTTCCAAAGCCATTGGACAGGACGATACTTTTCCAGTGCTTGTCCCGCAAATGATTGCAGTTGGTGAAGAGACTGGAAAGATCGACGATGTTCTGAATAAGGTTTCAAATTATTTCGAGCTAGAAGTCGAGCATCAGGTGAAAAATCTGACCTCAGCACTAGAGCCAATTATTATGATTGTGCTCGGTGTGATGGTTGCGCTGCTTGTCATTTCGATCATCTTGCCAATTTACAATATTACTTCGGCCTTTGGTAATTAGTGACTAAAATGGTAATTAAAGTTTTAGCAGGTATTGCAGTAGTTATAGTTGTAATTCTTACTTTCATTTTTCTCTATAATCCACTTGAAAAAAACCGACAACATCGGGATCAGCGAAGGGTAGCAGACCTTCGACAATTAAAGAAGGCCATTGATTTTTACATTACCAAAAATGCCAAAGCACTCCCCCCTCTTTGCCAAAATTGTGCTATCGGTAGTGATGTTTTTGCATTTCGCGAAATTAAACTAACAAACGCAACTGTAAAGGTGATAAACAAGCGCTTTGTCAATTCTCATGGTTGGGTGCCGCTTGACCTCTCAATCAACGCCAAGCTTTTTGGGACTCCACTAAACCTTTTACCGATAGATCCGCTCGAGGAAACCTTTCCTATAAGGCAAAAACTGCCAATAATTAATGGATTTTTTCCTAGCGAAAAAGAGGATTTTGTCTATACATTCACTCCAGGAGAAAATGGCAAGTACAAACTAACTGCCAAAATGGAAAGTGAAACTGGACTTGAAGAAGCAAAAAGTGACGGGGGTAGTTTAGCTGATCGATATGAGATCGGAGAACTAAGTTTGGTTCCCTAAAAAACTATGATTGCAGAAACAGTTGTTTATTTGGTTTTTGGAATAATAATTTTTTTCGCCTTTGGCGCTGCAGTCGGTTCTTTTCTTAATGTAGTTATTTATCGTTTCGAATCTGGTAAAAATTTGTCGGGACGATCTTTTTGTCCTCATTGTAAGCATCAACTTGGTGTTTTAGATCTGATCCCAATCGCCAGTTATCTCTTTTTATCTGGAAAATGCCGCTATTGCCATTCCAAGATCTCTCTTCAATACCCAACTGTTGAGTTGATCACAGCTCTCGCCTTTACCTTAGCATTCATCTCTTTTTCTTGTGATTTTTATCAGACATTTGTGGGAAGTAGTTTGGCGTTTTGGTTCCGTTTTGTTTATATGCTTTTCTTTTTTTCAGTTCTGATAGTTCTGACTGTTTTTGATTTCAAAAAAGGTATAATTCCGGACAAAATTCTTTTTCCGTCAATTTTAATCGCCTCTCTGTATCTTGTATTAGTATCGATTTTTGCTAGCAACAATGCGTTTACTGTCATGCGCATTCTTACTATTGACCTTTTCGCTACTTTTTGTATTGCCGCTTTTTTCTTGGTTTTAATTATTGTCACTAAAGGTCGAGGTATGGGCGGTGGGGACTTCAAACTCAGCATTTTTATAGGACTTTCTTTAGGTTGGCCACTAGCTCTTGTTGCGGTTGTTCTAGGTTTCTTGACAGGCGCTATCAGTGCTGTTATGCTTATATTACTAGGTAAGAAAGGCTTCGGACAGACTATTCCGTTCGGACCCGCTCTAGCCTTCGGATCCTTTATCTCTGCAGTTTGCGGAGACAAGATCTTGGGGCTGTATCTTAAAACTCTAGGTTTGTAATATAATGAACTACTCTGCCCGAGTAAAAATAAATTTTAAACATCAAACGTCAGTTAATTCAGATTTGGTGTTTTTTTCATTTTCAGAGAGTCAATTTCTTAAAGTTAGTTTAGAAACTAAATCCAACTTGAGAGGGGGTGAGAACGGATGATCGAAAAACTTCGCTCTCACTTAAAAAGTGAAAAAGGATTTACACTTATCGAACTTTTGGTTGTAATCGCCATTATTGCTGTTTTAGTCGTCATCGTTGTCGTAGCAATTAACCCACTTCAACGTATTCGAGACGGACAAGATCGAGCAGCTCGTGCTAATGTAAGGTCAACTGGAACGTTGATTGGTACTTGTGGTACTAGAGCTCTTTCTGGAGCTTTGGGTAACCCAACTGACCTTAGCTGGTGTGACGATAACACTGATGTAGCAAATAATGGACAAGGAAACGTACCTGCCGGCGTTACAGTTGTAGCTGATACTAGCACACCGACAACAGATGTTTGTGCTGCACAACAAGGTAGTGCGACCAACTATTATGTCTTTAGACACTCGACTGGAGCAACTACAGAAACTGCTGGTACTTTACCCGCCTCTACTGTTTATTGTCCGTAGTTTGAGTCTTGGTAACACCCAGATTAATAAATATTATTAATATTTAGTATTTATTAATTTACCTAGATGGAAAACATTAAAAAAACTGAAATTGTAACAAAAGAAAAATTAATTCATCAAAGAGGCTTTACCTTAGTGGAACTTCTAATCGTTATAGCAATAATTGGAGTTTTGGTAACTATTGTAGTAGTTGCAATAAACCCGATTCGAATAATTGGAGATTCTAGAGATAGTAAAATGAGATCTGATTTGAACCAAATGAAAGCGGGAATGCAGCTTTATTACAATGATTGTAAAGTATACCCTCCTTCCCTACCTTTAGGTGCTACATTAGGAAATAATAATCCTTCTACTGCTTCAACCTGTGATGATAATAGTACTTATATGAAGCAGGTTCCTAATGATACTGCAGGTAGCTATACTTATACTGTTGATGGTACTAGTGCGAATTATGAAATTACAGCGCGGTTAAATACAAGAACTACTGATGACACAAACGCACTTAGTAAATGCGCTACAACTATTTCTGGCGCCTATGCTGATGGTGCAAACGCTGACTTTGTAGTTTGTAATGACTAAATCATCTCAACAACAAAAAGGAATTGGCTTCATCTCCATAATTGTCATTAGTGCAGTTATTTTTGCTCTACTCAATGTTTACGCTTACTACAATCCAGATTTTTCACTTTCAAAGTACAGCCCGCTTAATTATTTAAAAGCAAAAAGAGATGAAATTAGAATCTCTGATCTAAAGAGACTTGAACAAGCAGTACTTACTTATTTTGAAGATAATAATCAA
>JANWIZ010000035.1 GCA_025449635.1 Patescibacteria group bacterium | reverse complement strand
TTGTTTGCCTCTTTTGGATTGACGGAAATTGTGCAAAAATGACTGATGCCAAACTCGGATGCTCTTTTATGTTCAAATGAAATAATATGCTCCCAGTAATCGATCAATGTCTTTGACGAAGTACGTTGCTGCCCAAGCCAAAATGACGGTTCTATGACTGTTCTAATTCCGGCAAGTGCCATTTTTTCATAGTCATCTGTGACCCTAGAATACATGTGGATGTGAGGGTCGATGTAATTCATCTTTTAGTTAATCAGATTTGAAAGGTAAATGAACGTGTCTTTTGTCGCTCTTTCAGGCTCTTCAGAGTAGGTGTATAATTCTGCAGTAAGAAATCCGTCATAGTTTATTTTTCTAAGTGAGTCAAGAATTTTCTCAAAGTTGATTTCTCCCAGACCTGGAATTAGGTGAAAATGAATATTATTTTTGCAGTCGCTGATATGAGTATGAAAGATTTTTTTGCCAAACTTACTAATGATTTTTGGCATGTCTTCGTTCAAGACTGCCGCATGGCAAGTATCTAGATTAAGTCCAACGTTTTTGTAGTTTTTCATTATACTAAAAACGTCGTTTGCAGTTCCAATCAATAATCCTGGCTCATACTCTATTGCTATGCGAATGTTTTTCTTCTCCGCGTATTGACTGATTTCTTCCAAAGAGTTTTGGAACAATTCTGTGTCGTTTGTTAAATTTTTTGTACCGGATGTAACACAGATACTTGGTGCATCTAGATCATATGCAAAATCGATTGCTCGTTTGGAATAACTCGTTCTCCATTGACGTAATTTTTTTTCTAAATTAGATAATGAGGGCTCAAATTGGTCTTTGATTTGTCCGTTTTTGTACCAACCAATAGCAGTATTTGCATTTATGTTTGAGACTTTGAGATCATTATTTCTAAGATTTTTCTTTATTGTTTGAATTTTTAATTTGTTTAATGGAAGAAATGCATGAGGCGAATCAGCCACAATTTCAATTCCTTCAAATCTAAATTTGTGGATTGTTTGTATAGCCTCAGTCAGAGTTTTTTTAACAAAGGCATTTGTGCTAAATCCTAATTTCATTTCTTAATTTTTATTTTGGAATATTGAAAATACATATTCTTTGATTTTTTGGATTTTATTTGGATCAATGTAGGAATTTGGCTCCATTATTTTTGCGATTTCCCATAGATGGTTTTCAATCATGCTTGTCTTGTTATGCTCTTCACGAGTAATTTTTGCAGTATCACGCGAAGTCATGTAAAACGATTAATTTCTTTAATTAATAAATTTGTTTAATGTGCAATATTTTAGAATTTTTGAATTGCCTAAAAACCAACATGTCTTAGATTGTCAGGGAGTTAACCTTGCTTAGCAAGGATATAATTTCATCTTTTGTGACACGTTTGGGATTGTTATCCAAATGTTTTCGATCGGTCAATATCAGTTCTGCTGCATCGTCAAGATTCTGTTTCAGACTTATTTTTGTAAAGTTTAATTTTTTAACGATGTTCAAAAATCGATCATAGAAAATAGACTGATTGAAGTTATGTGCTGCCAGAGTTGTAAAAGCTAGCGCATGCCCATGAGAATATCCTTCATTTGAATAAACGTATGATAGTGCATGACCCAACGTGGTTGAGCAGTTACCAAATCCCAAACCGGCATACAAAGAACCCAAGACTATGTTTTCTTTTTTGTTATTTAGTATGCCATCTTCCAATAGATCAAATGCCTTTTTGCATAAAAATTTCGTGAATATGTTACCAGATTTACTATCATATCCCTCCGTACTTTGAGCGCAAGCATCAATTGCGGAATTTTTGATCACTTCGTCTGATGAGTCTTCTATAAAAAAAGAATCCACTATCGCAATGTCAGCCAAGATTCCGTCATCGTGAAAACTTTGTTTTTTGCCGTTAACTTTTAAAACTGATATTCGTGTAACTTCGCTTCCGCTTCCAAACGTTGTTGGGATCATGATTTTCCGTTTTCTTAACTTAAATGCAACAAATTTCGCAACATCTAATGAACTTCCGCCGCCAATTCCAATTACATGCGAAAAACTTTGTAATCCAAAGTCGTCAATAATTTTTTCGACTGCCTCAATGGAAGGATTTGGTTCAACGTTATCGAAAATGTAAGCATTACTCAAATTTGTATAATCTATCCAACCCCTTGATTTTGCTCCCTTTGATGTGATTACCAAGGAATCCTTAGGTAGATTGTAATCACGGGCAGAATATTTGCCGAAGATTATTGTGGAAGGTTGCTTTATTGTGAACATGTTTGATTTATTCCGTAAATATTTTGCATACCTTAATAATAAAACCTGATGCAATAACAATGTTTTATGTCAAGTATTGAAATCCTACGGCAGAAATTAGAATCTAAATCGGTAGTTAGAGTAGGAGGCGCTTTTGATGCCATGTCAGCAAAGTTAGTTGAGATGCATGGATTTGATGCAGTATGGGCTGGAAGTTTTGCGATATCTGCCACACATGCCTTACCAGATGCAAGCATAATGACAATGACAGAATTTCTTCATGTGACAACAAGCATGGTTGACGCATGCAATATTCCAGTCATTGCAGATTGTGATACAGGTTTTGGGGGGCCCACTAACGTAAGCCACATGGTAAAAAAATATGAAAATGCAGGCGTTGCAGCGATAAGTATTGAGGATAAAATATTTCCAAAACAGAATAGCTTACTTGAAGACGGAAAGCAAGAGTTACTCTCAGAAAAAGAATTTGTTGCCAAAATAATCGCAGCAAAAGACGCAAGAAGGAATTCAGATTTTATGATAATAGCTAGAACCGAAGCACTAATTGCAGGTTTTGGCATGAATGAGGCGATTCAAAGGGCAAGAGCTTATGAAAAGGCAGGCGCTGATGCAATTTTAATACATTCAAAAAAAAATAATCCTGATGAGGTTTTTGAATTTGCAGATACATGGGGAGGTAAATTGCCGCTAGTAATAGTACCCACATCTTATCCAACCATCCGACTAAATGAGTTAAAATCGCACAAAATAAAAATAATAATTTATGCTAATCAAACATTACGTGCTGCTCATGCTGCCATGAATCGAGTATTAGAACAAATATCAAATTCAGAAAGTCTCAGTGAGATAAAAGAGGAAATATCTTCCATGGAAGATATTTTCCATTTACAGAAAATGTATGAACTTAAAAAACAAGAAGAGATGATTGAGCACAATTTGAAGAAGATGGGCTATATCAATTGAAAGAAGACATACAAAGAAAGATCTTCAATTACTTGTCAGAGAGCGGGATTGAGAATTTTGTTGGTGTGCCAGACTCTACGCTAAAACACTTTGTAGATCAGGGACTCAAGAAGAAAGTAGTACTAATCACTACTAGGGAGGAGGAGGCAATAGGTATTGCTACTGGAATGTCCTTGTCCAAAAGCCCCTCTCTTGTGTTTATGCAGAATGCGGGATTTGCAAACTCTCTTAGTACAATCACGTCGCTAGTTGATCTTTATGAGATTCCATTACTGTTTTTGATAGGGTGGCGTGGCTACCTGAAAAATGATGCCCCAGAGCATACCAAAATTGGAAAGATTCAGCCGGAGCTAATCAAGTCTTTGGGACTTGAATCTAAAATACTCAGTGATGCTAGCTGGAAAAAGGAATGCGACTGGGCCATGAAAAAAATTAGAAAAGGACAATTTTGCGCATTGATCATAAAGAGGGATTTTCTTGATTAGACGAGAGGCAGTAGAGATAGTCGCCAAGACATTAAAAGATGATGTTGCGGTATCTGCAAATGGTTACATGAGTAGAGACCTGTATGAGGCGTGCGATAGGCCCCTGAATTTTTACATGATAGGCTCTATGGGACTGGCGTCATCAATAGGACTTGGTATTGCCTTGAAGAATCCACAAAGACGAGTGTGTGTTTTTGATGGGGATGGCAACATCTTGATGAATTTGGGTTCATTAGTTACGATTGGATCGCTGCAACCAAAAAACTTGATTCATGTTGTTTTTGACAATGGAACCCATGAGTCAACTGGTGGACAGCCTACAAATTCAACCCGTGTCAGAATAGACTCTCTTGCAAAGGCTGCAGGCTACAAGGTCTTCAGGGCTGGCTCTAAGGCAAAGCTTGAATCAACTTTGAATAAAATTAAGAATGTTTCAGGACCCATACTTGTTTTGGTCCAAATTGAAAAAAGTAAATACGTCAGTAAAAGAATCGATGTTGAACCCCCATTGATTAAAACTAGGCTAATGAACAAGATCAATAGTCAAAAATGAAGGTAATAGTGATTGCGGCCGGTTCTGGCAGAAGAATAAGCGAAGAGACAAAGCATCTTCCCAAGTACCTCATCAGGGTAAATGATAAAACCATAATGGAACTCCAGTCTGCAATTTATAAAAAATACAACGTTGATCAAATTATCATTATTACAGGTCCCAACAAGGAAAAATTCACAGTAGATGGATTTACCTATGTAGAAGACGTTAACTATCAAAGACATGATATTTTAGGCAGCCTGATGGAGGCCAGAAAGCACATTACCGGTGATGTGATGATTGTTTATTCTGATATAGTTTTTGATGATGCGGTTTTATCAAAGATAATAGAATCAAAGGACGATATCGGAATTGCCATTGATTTGGAATGGAAAAAGTCGTATATTGGTAGGACAGATCATCCTCATTCTGAGGCCGAAAATGTTGTATTAGATACGAACCAAAATGTCATTGAAATTAAAAAAAACATATCGGCTGAACCTGAAAATACAGTTGGAGAGTTTCTAGGCATCATGAAAATGTCTCCAAGAGGATCAGAAATTTTTGTAAAAAAATTTGAAGAATTAGAAAAGTCACATACGGGTATGTTTCATAATGCACCCTCGCTTGAGAAAGCATATCTTACAGATATGATCCAAGAATTAATTGACTCAAAGATCATAATATCTCCAATAATCGTATCTGGCAAGTGGTGTGAAATAGATACGCTACAGGATTTACAGAGAGCGCGTAAACTATTTCCATAAACAGTCAAGAGTTCTGAATTCTTTGTAATTCAGTCCACAAAATTTTTTCTATTTCCAAGCCAGTGCCATAGAGATTTCTCTCCTCTTTTGGATCATGCTCCAAGTCATACAGCTCCTTTGTTTCATTGTGCTGATTGTAGATTAGCTTCCACTTGGAGTTGCGGATGGATTTTGTGTTTGGTTCTCGCGGAGGCTCTTTGCTACTTAACGGATTTCCGGTCTCAGAGTACGCTACGTTTTCTGGCATTTGCTTGCCTTGGATTAGAGGTAAAAGAGATACGCCGTCTGGCTTTTCATATCTAGAGTCAAGCGGAATTTCAAGGTAATCTAAAATTGTAGGCATAAAATCTATTGTGCGTATCTGCTGAGTGATTTCTTTTGGGGTAAAATCTTCTACCACAAAATAAGTAAATGTTCTCAACGTATAGTCATAACAAAATGCACCATACGCTCTTTCTCCGAATTTTTCCCCAACGCTGATACCATGATCAGACATCACCAGGATCACGGAGCTTTTGTCAAGGCATAATTTTTTGATTTCTTCAAATATTTGCTCAAAGTAAGTCTCTGCTGCATGAAATAAGACATCGTATCTTTTTTCATTTTCAGACTTGTTGTCAAAAAATTCTTTGCTGAAATTATCATATACCTTTAAGACTTGGTTCATGATTCCCGTGTGGATGTTACTATAATGCAAATACAAAAAGAAATTCTGTCCGGCATCAGATCGGGATTTTGCGTCATTGAGTAGATCCTTGTGACGCACAGTAAGATCATCTTTTGACTCATCATGTACCACATAATTGTCAAATCCTTGCTTTGGGACAACTAGCTCGTTGATAACATCTGCATGAGTGTAGTAATTATGATCTTTAAGATACTCTGTTAATGTTTTGAATTTATCTTTTTTGAATTTGAATGTGGACCAGTAGCTGTTTGTTCCAGTTCTTGTGCCGTATGAACCACTAAAAACAGCGTGCATTGCGGCAATTGTATGTGGCCCGTATGTTACCGACTGTGAGAAAAAAACAGAATGGTTTTTGAGATTGCCAAATATTGGGGAATGGATTGCCTTATCCAGCCTACCCCCGTCAATCATTATTATTATTACGTTTTTCTTGCTCATTTTACAAATACGAAATCAAACTAGATGTTTCTAGCTTTTGCTCTGCGGATCAAACCATTGCATTGTTTCTGCAATAGCTCTCTTTGCGTTCTCTTTGCCCACAAACGACAGCTCTTGTTGCGAATCACCTGCAATTTTGCCACCAATTCTCAATATCAATAGCTTTCCTTGGCCTCTAAAGTTATGCCTTACAAACGGCTTTACGTATGCGGAATCTCCAGGGTTTATCATTTGATGATGGATTTTTCCTTCAATCTCCCAACTCATTGTGACGCCAGTTTCTCCCACGTTGTACAGATATTGGTGTAGTCCCGCCCTAAGGTCAAGGTCTGGACTATTTGCGTTTTGTACGTATACCTCAAAGGCCTTTGAATATGGAAGTGCTATAGTTGATGCCAACTCTACAAACTGATATGCCTTTGTAGATTCTGGGTAAACCCATTTTCTGCCTTCGGAGTTATGCTTTACAATTACCTTATCCTCGATTTTGTCACTTGGTAACAGGTCTCGGATATTTACGTTCAAGGCATGAGCAGTCTTTTCAATCTCCATGTTTGTGGGAGTCTTTGTACCGTTTTCAAATCCATCCAAATCTGTTTTTTGTATACCAGTGCGCCTTGAAAGCTCTTCCAATGAGAGATTGGCAGCCTCCATGTGGTAGCTAAGAAGCGATGAGATTGCTTTTGGTCTTGAGGAGAAATCCAGTGCAAATTCAGCCCCAAGATCTGTAGACAGTGCAGACAGTTCTTGCTGTATGTCACCAGTCAGCTTGCTTCCGTACGTCAATGCCAAGATCAGGCCATTCTGTTTTGCTCCACCGCGTGTCGTAAACGTGTGAGCTACAAATGGTGTGATGTACATGGAATCTCCAGTATTCATTACCGCTACTTTTTTCTCTCCGTTTGGTGTTCGATAGTAAAAGTTCACCTCGCCAATAAAGTATGTGAATTGGTGCATAAAGTGGCCATTGTTCCATTGCGCCACAGGGTTGGCAGGATCGTTGTTATCAACGTAACACAGCTCCATTATCCATTCAGGTCTAAATGGGGCAACAGAACTCATCGCGGTGTCCCGATACTCGTAGTATGGCTTGCCTGCTCGCTCCATAATTCTGCTGCTTTTCTTGGAATCCTCTGCAGTCATTACTTTTACTCCAAGTGGGCAGTCGTCGTGAATTATGTAAAAGTCTCTTTGGTTGACTGGCCAGACTTTTACCGCTTTGCTGACCAGTTCTGGTAAAATTGCTTTTTTTCCGCTAATTATTGCGTTGATTTCGTTTACAGGTACGCCAAGCTCTCTTGCAGCATCCTCTGGTCTTCTTTTAATGTCATTTAGTATTCCAAGAAAATTTTGCCCAGATTTAATCAAGTCCAAATTATTTTCAAATTCTTCCTTTAACATACGGTGTGTTGGTGTCACCTACTAATATTGTTTAATCTGATTATCAACCAAAATCAGTTACGCGATTTTTTGCGCTTTTTAAGCACCTTGGCATAATCGTCGTTGATTTCCTTTATCAGATTTAGAGTGTCATCGTTAATCAAGTTCAGATTTGGTAAAACGCAGTGACCCCCAATGAATCCTGCAAACATTTTTGGCCTGTTTCCCAAAAACTTGTGAATTTCATCTGCAAACGACCACATCTCATCATAATTTACTTTGTTCTTTATTGCAATCATATTGCTTAGCTGTGCATAAGTTATCAGCCATCCATAATACGAAGTATCACAGACAATTTTAGCCAGCTCAAGCGTGATTGGATGAGACATTCTCTTTGTTTTTACGCCGCATTTTTTTAGAGTTTTAGAATAGTCAGAAGCTGCTAATTCTGCATTTGGTGCAGTGGGTTCAACCGCAAAAAATTTTGTATAACGCTTTAGATCATACAGCATTCTTTTGTGAACTCCTCTCGTCGCACTGTAGATAATCGGAATTGGTAATTTTTCTTGCAATAACTTTGTGGTGTTGGGACTAATAGTGCTATGGATAACTATTGATTCGGGGTTGAACTTTTTGTATAATGAGGTTACGTTTTGAATAAAGTGTTTTGTAAATGGTATGCATACGTGTAAGAATCTTGTCTCCAATTTTTCATATTTTGCAACTAGTTTTTTGTCAATCAGTTTTTCATCAGTATCATACCCAACAGTAGGAGCTGCTTTTGATACAAGCTGAAGAATCGGCTTGCCAATTTCACCTAACCCAGCTACAACATCTTTTTTTATCATGCGATAAACAGATGCAGTAATGACCAAACCAGATAAAAATCTGTTCATACGCGCCGATGCGGGTACAAAAATAGGAACCGGTCATGTAATGCGCTGTCTTGTTCTTGCAGAAAATCTGAAAAAAAGATTTAATGAGATCTTTTTTGTTTCAAATAAGATACCTGGCAATTTGTCAGACCTTATCGAGAATCAAGGCTACAAGGCATGCCACATACGAGTATATACCCACATAGAAGGGCAAAAAGTACAGTCAAACATACTAAGAAAGCGTATTGAAAACGATGTAAGCCAGTGTAGAAAAATCATTGAATCTCATAAAGGTTCCAAGAACTGGCTACTTGTGGATCATTATGGTATTGATCACAGATGGGAAAGCAAAATTCGTAGTGATGTAGAAAAAATAATTGTTATCGACGATTTAGCAAACAGAAAACATGATTGTGATATGCTAATAGATCAGAATTTTTATGAAAATACGGTAAATCGATACAAGGGACTGGTACCAAAAAACTGCGTACAAATGGCAGGGCCAAGATATGCGCTTTTGCGTCCAGAGTTTACAATTGCCAGAAAAAAATTGAAAAGAAAAAACAGGTTAAAACGCATC
>JANWIZ010000034.1 GCA_025449635.1 Patescibacteria group bacterium | reverse complement strand
GAGGGGTCACATAGTGGTCTAGTGTACACGCTTGGAAAGCGTGCGTGCTCGCAAGGGTACCGTGGGTTCGAATCCCACCCCCTCCGCCAGGTCTAATTTCTTATGGTACAATCCCCGTATTGATGGACTCTCAGATAGAACAAGTTAAAAGTCGTACTGACATTGTTGGACTTATCTCTGGCTATGTTTCTTTGAAAAAAGCGGGGCGAAATTACAAAGGACTCTGCCCGTTTCACAATGAAAAAACTTCTTCGTTTATGGTTAGTCCTGAAAGGCAGATCTTCAAATGTTTTGGTTGCAGCGAAGGCGGAGACGCTTTGACTTTTTTCCAGAAAATCGAAGGAATTGATTTCAGTGAAGCCTTGGCCCGACTGGCCGAGAAAGCTGGAGTTACTCTCAAAGAGCAAAAAGCAAACCCAGCCGATAAACAAAAGGAAGTGCTGAAACAAATTAATCAAAAAGCAGCTGAGTTTTATCATTTTATTCTTACCAAACACGCTAGTGGTAGAAAAGCTTTGGAATATCTTAAGGATAGAGGTCTGACAGAAAAAACAATCAAAGACTGGCAACTAGGCTATTGTCCTGATAGTTGGGACAATTTGGCTAAATTTCTAAGTAAAAAAAACTTTACCCAAACAGATTTGATCAGAAGTGGCTTGGTACTTCCTTCGCAGAGGCAAGGGGTTTACGATCGATTTCGCAAAAGAATAATTTTTCCAATTCGGGATATTTCGGGCACTGTTGTGGCATTTTCAGGAAGAATTTTTGGGGAAGGTGAGCCAAAATACCTCAACAGTCCTGACAGCCTCATTTTTAACAAAAGTAACAATTTGTTTGGTCTTGATCTAGCTAAAACAGAAATTAAGAAAGCCAACCAGTCAGTTTTAGTTGAAGGCAACCTGGACGCAATTTCCTCCTATCAGGTCGGAGTAAAAAATGTTGTGGCTCCGCTTGGAACTGCTTTAACTGAAAAACAACTAACGCTTTTAAAGCGTTTCAGTGAAAACTTGGTAATTAGTTTTGACCAAGATAAATCAGGAGTCTCAGCCGCTAAGCGGGCAATTGAGATGGCAGAACAAGTTGGGATGAATATTCGCTTGACCAATTTTGCCGAAAAGGATCCGGATGAGTTGATCCGTAAGAACCCCACTCTTTGGAAAAAGGCCGTTGAAGAGTCTTCTCCAATCTACGACTACATTATTGATAAGGCAGTAAAAACTTACGGAACTAATACACCAGAGGCAATTCGCAAAGTAACTAGCGAAGTAGCTCAAGTACTAGTAAAAATTGAAAATGAAATTACCCGATCTCATTATGAGCGCCTGCTCGCTAAGGTTTTGGGGGTTTCAGAAGATTCGGTTGTTAAAGAGGTTGGAAAAAAACAAAGACCAAGTTCTTTGGAGCCTCAAGAAATGATTATTAATAGACAGAAACTAGGAAATCGAGATGTTCTGGAAAGTTACTTGCTCTCTTTAATACTGCAGACAAAAAATTTACCAAAGAAGATAAACAGTGAGGATTTTGAGAATCGAAGTTTTTCCAATATTTTTCAACTTTTACAGAAATTTACTGAAACTCAGAAACTCGATTTGAAAAGCTTTCAAAAAACTCTACCAGAGGAGTTAGAGAGCATTTTTGATGAGCTAACTTTACAAGAATTGCCGTCTGAAGTACTAAAAGACGAGGATAAAATTAGCCAGGAAATTGAGACTTGCGCCAGTCGACTCAAGGAGGTAAACTTACGAGCTAGATTAAAGGACTTAACTTTGAGTATAAAACAGGCAGAAATTTCCAAGGAAAATGAAAAATTAGCATCGTTAGAAAAAGAGTTCAATCAACTTTCAAAAAATCTTACTATTTTGACTAAAGAAAAATAATTATAAGCAGACGTATAAATTAAGAATTTATGGCAAAAGCAGATAGTCCAATTCAAGAGCTCCTTAACCGTGGTCGGGAACAAGGTTTTGTTACCCAAGAAGATATTCTCGCAGTTTTCCCTGAAGCTGAAAGTAATGTTGCGGAATTAGACGATCTCTATACTCGCCTGGCTGAAGAAGGTGTAGATGTTTTTGAGGTGGCTGATGAAGAAGAAAAAACTACTGAGTTAGAAAAAGAACTCCAAGTTCTCAGTGCTGTTGAGGAAAGTCAAATTACCGATCCAGTACGAATGTACCTTAAGGAAATTGGCCGCATCCCTCTTTTAAATGCAGCGCAAGAAGTTGATCTAGCCCAACGGGCTGAAAAAGGTGAGATCGAAGCAGTTGAAAAACTGACCCAAGCCAACCTTCGATTGGTGGTTTCGATTGCCAAAAAATACGTTGGTCGTGGTTTGACTTTGCTCGATCTTATCCAAGAAGGTAATATTGGCTTGATCAGAGCAGTGGAAAAATTTGACTGGCGCAAAGGTTTCAAATTTTCAACCTATGCAACTTGGTGGATCCGTCAGGCAATTACCCGAGCCATTGCTGATCAAGCGCGAACAATCAGAATCCCAGTTCACATGGTTGAAACAATCAATCGATTTATCCGTACCAGTCGGAAATTGATGCAAGAGTTGGGGCGAGAAGCAAGTCCTGAAGAAATTGCCAAAGAAATGCAGATCGAACCAGATAAGGTGCGCGAAATTATTAAAGTCTCACAGGAGCCAACTTCATTAGAAGCTCCTGTTGGAGAGGAAAAGGACTCTACTTTAGGAGACTTTATTCCTGATGATGAGATTCGCCCAGAGGATCAGGCTAGTGCTGAGCTACTCAAGGCTCATTTGGGAGAAGTTCTTGATACCCTAAATGATCGAGAAAAGAAAGTTCTTAAACTTCGATTTGGGCTAGAGGATGGACGTCAAAGGACACTTGAAGAAGTTGGTAAGGAGTTTGGTGTTACAAGAGAGCGTATTCGTCAAATCGAGGCTAAGGCTCTACGTAAACTACGTCATCCAACTCGATCAAAGAAGTTAAAAGACTATCTCGAATAAATTTGTCCAAAACGGAAAAATTCGCTACTATAATGAGCTGATGTCAAACCATTTTAAATCAATTACTTACGGAATACTCGATTACAGTCAAGTTATTAATCAAATAGCCGAATACATTCGGGCGGATCTAAATTCAAACTACAAAATTATTGTCGGTACAGATTCAGAAGCCAAGACCGGAACAGTTGACTTTGTTTCTGCTGTGATTGTCCATCGGTTGGGTAAAGGTGGAATCTATTTTTGGCAGAGGAACACCCTCAACCACCAAAATAGCATGCAGCAGAGACTAACCCAGGAAACTCAGTTTTCCCTGGAATTAGCCTGGAAAATTCGCGAAAGTTTTCAGCAGAATGGGTTAGCGGCTTACGAGCCTGAAGTTCATATCGATGTTGGTATGGACGGAATTTCACGGGATATGGTCAAATGGGTGACCGGAATGATTCTTGGCAGCGGTTTTGTCTACAAAATTAAACCGGAAAGCTTTGCGGCTAGTACGGTCGCTGATCGTCATACTTAAGTTGACACATTGAAACCCGATGAGTACAATTTAATAAATAAACCTTTGCCCAAATGTTAACAAATTTCACTAGTTTTTTTAAACCTCCGTACAACATACACCATATACCGGCTGTACTTGCAGTGTTAGGTTTGTTTTTATTTATTCCGGTAGTAACTCTAAATTTAGATCAAACGGAAACAAAAAAAATCGAGGCTGCTAGCCGACCATGCCCAACAATAGGGAATTTTGGGGATGTGGATGATAAAGTTGGAATTACGGATAACGATGCCCAGGAAGTTTTAAAGTTTGTTGCTGGTAGTAAAGTTCCAAATGCACAGCAGAAGAAAAATGCTGATGTAACAGGAGATAGAGCGATTACTTCACTTGATGCACAAGCGATCTTGTTATATGTGTCGGGTAGCCCAATCCAAAAAACTTTTAAAGCTTGTCTCGATAATGATGGGGATAATTTTTCAAATGTTATTGAGAAGTATCAAAAGGTAGATCATCTTAGCCCTTGTGGACTAAATTCTTGGCCGCCAGATTTCAATAACGATCAACGAGTCAATACTATTGATGCTGGAAAGTTTTCGGGGAAAATTGGTGCAGCAGCTACAACAGAGGAGTTAAAAAGACTTGATTTAGATGGAGACGGAACAATTACCCAAGCTGGTGATGTAACGGGAGTTTGGTCAAAATACCTTAATAAGACATGCGAAATTGTTCGTTACCCAGCAGCATTGCAATTTCTTACATTCACAGGCAATGGAGAGGTTAACCCAACTGTTAAATCAGGCAGCACAGTTACTTTAAGTTGGATTGGCTTTGGTGCTCCGTGTACCGGAGAAGAGGGTTGGCCGATCGCTGTTGTCAATTCGATCGGCACCTACACTACCTCAAAACTTTCGCTTAGCAATAACGGCAAAAAATATACACTAGTATGCGGGAGTAATCATTATGAGCAATCAGCTACAGTTACAATCACTGTCGTCCCATAATTTAAGTAAATGTTTACAGAGTTAATAAAAATGTTGAAACCTCCTTATTCTCTACGCAACCTACCAGCAGTTTTAGCAGTTTTCGCCCTGCTTTTGACCATCCCAATCATTTCATTAAACGTTATCAACACTCGAGACCCAGGTAGCCAGGCCGCTACTGCACCAACTTCAGCAAATTGTCCAACCTTACCAGGAGCGGGGGATGTAGACCAGGATGGAGATGTTGATTCTGTCGATGTATTAAAAGTTTTAAACCATGCTAGTGGAACTGGTACGAAATTAACAGGCGAAACGTTAAAACGGGCAAATGTTAATGATGATACTGCAGTAAATGGTGCAGATGCTAACTTAATTAATCGTTATTCGGGATCAGTTGATAAATATCTAGCGGTTTGTATCGATCATGACAAAGATGGTTTTTCTGACAGCGCTGAGTTTTATATTGGTACAGACCCATACGATAACTGTCCAGACTCATCTACTGATGCAGCTTGGCCGCCTGATTTTGATAACAATGGAAGAGTTGAGCAAAAAGATATTGACACTTACAATACTCCAGTCAGGCGCTACAATACCTCTCCAGGTGACTCTGGGTTCAATGTCAGGTGGGATGTGGTTCCTGGTCAAGGATATTTTGGCTATGGAACGACTCAAAAATATATTAGTTCCCCGGACATAAATAAAGCATTTAGTGGTGGTAGGCTGAATTCTAGCTGTATTCAAGGATTAGCACCGAGAGTTGCTATAGCTGTTTCGAAGACTAGTATTTATGCCGGAGAATCGGCTGTACTCACTTGGAGTTCAAGCAACGCAAACCCTCCGTGTATTGCTTCAGGGGACTGGAGTGGGCAAAAAGAAAATTCAGGATCATTTACTTCACCAATACACACAACAGTAAAAACTTATAACTATACACTTGAGTGTTATGGTGCTGGAGGTAAAGATATTCAGACAGCCAGAATAGAAGTAAAAAACCCTTCACCAGATAAATTGCCAAACGGGAGGCTTTATCAAAAAAACGGTGAACAAACAGTTTATGTGATGCAAAATAACCAAAAACGTTCGGTTGGAAGTGAAGCTGTTATGGTTAAGTGTCGTTACAAATGGCCAAATAGCAACGATGCGACAACAAATACCTATTTACCATATGTCCCAACCAACAACAGTCCTTTAACTACCAGTAGTACTTGTCCTTCTGTAGAAACTACCAGTAAATACCAATGTACAGGTACGCCAATAATGAATCACATAGATCCAGTTGGAGTGGCAACAATCAATCAGGGAGGATATATTCGTACAAGAGCGACTGGACTTTCTGATTGTGCGAATTACGATAAGGTCGTACTTATGGGTTGGGTTAACAATCAGTGGACACTTGAGGGTGGAAGTTGTACCTTAGGCTCTGGTACTCAGTGCGAATTTGTTTGGGATGTCAATTATAATCCAGGTGATTATCCAATCAAAGTTACCGTTGATAAAGACTCCAACGGCACATTGGATCAGACATCAGACTATAAATGGTTGAAAGTTGTTCCAAACGCACCCCCACCACCCCCACCACCCCCACCTTCTTCCGGTATTGATCCATGGTTTTCGAAACCGCTTAACTGTCAAATATATCGTACAAGTCAAGAGGGGGCTTACGGACCAGGTCATTATGCAGAAGATATGAATTGTACAGGAGGTGGGTCTGGTCATGGAATCTATTCAGTTTCAACTGGACTAGTGCTCGAAGCGGGGTATACTGATGATGGTTGTGGATATAGAGTGAGGGTAAGAACAATAGCCTCAAACGGAGACAAGTATATTTTTAAATACTGCCACATGATTGGTGCTCCTGCAGTAGGTATTGGGTGGAATATATCAGCTGGGCAACATATTGGCAATGTTGGACAAACCGGCTATGCAACTGGACCCCACTTGCACCTTTGTTCTTCAAAAAACCAAGCTAACGAAAACTGTACCCAGACAGGTAATAATATTGACCCCGGAACAATAGTTACAGGAGTCCCGTAATATGCCAAGCAACAACAAAAGAAATATTTTTTTATTACTTACAATAACTGTTCTTGGGATAGTAACTATAGGAGTTGGCGGTTGGTACTATAAGGAAAGTGCGAAAAATCAAGTAGTCTCAAAAAAGGAGGATGCTACCCATGAAGATTACACTGAGAAAAAAGCTAGTGATTATCAAACTACTTTGAACGATCTGACAAAGGACATTACTAGTTCAAAACCTAAGGGAGAAAATTGGTATATTACTTACGAAGTAGGAGAATCAGACTTCGCGGATAAAATAGTTGTTTGGATCGATAGTAAAAGTGACGAAGCATCTTACAAAAAAAGCGTTTCAGAAGCTTCTAGCTATTTTACTAACAAAGGGTTTGATCCATGTAAAGAGCCTTTAAAATTTGTATTAACGTACCAATTTATCAAATCCCTGCCTCCACAAACCACCTGGACTCCTTGTAACTAGAGCTTGATTTTTGACCTATAGTATGATATAATTCTTATACCTTTTGAGAGAAGGAAGAAAGGTAGAGAACTTTGAAAATCTTAGTGGCGATCATAGCCGCCATGTTCCTAACCCTCACAATCGCTTGTGGTGGTGGCGAAGAGGAGCTGAATTCAGCTGATCCTTCCGAACCTACCACAACGGTCATTGAGGAAGAACCCACCTCGACTCCAAGCCCAATGGCTTCGTCCATTTCTGCAACTCCAATCCCGACGGAAGCCCCGACTCCTGTTCCAACAGAGACAACCTCTATTGAGACAGGTGATCGAGAGGCGACCGAACAGGACATACAGGATTCGATGGCGATTTACGAAACCGTCAAGCCGCTTCCGGCGACTGATCGGTTCTACGTCGACTACAATCCTGGTGGGGGTGGAAACCCAGGGGGTGTTTTTCAGGTCTGGATCATCACACCAATGACGAACGAGGAGTACAAGCAAATAATCCTCGAGGTTCAGGAATGGTTCAGAGAAAGGGATTACGAGCCGTGTGAAAGTCCAATGGACCTGACCACGAAGTACATGCTCAAGACCCCTCCTGCTGGAGAAAGCCTCACGTACGAACCCTGCAACGATCACGATAGTTAACCTTCTCTCAAGAGTAGCCGCTTCTCGAGGATAAAGTGTAACAACACTCCTCGAGGGCGGCTTTCTCTTTTTTAAGCATAAAAAAACGGGTAAAATGCTAAATGCATAGAACCCGTCGTTGCTCTTCTATCAAGTGTCTTAGATCATAATTATCAACCTCACCCTTTTGATATTGGCGAACGATGTCCCCGTGAATCAAAAAAGTATTCTTTGGCAATGAGCTGTAGTTGTACCAGCCAAAACCAGCAGCTTCTTCTGTCAAAGAAAGAACACCTTCTAGAATGTGCGCGGTGAATACCACACTAAAGCTCAAGATATCATGAGCCAAGGCTCCGGTAAAAAAATAACCAAAGCAGTTGTCAATTTCAATCTCACAACCCGTCTCTTCTCGCATCTCTCGAATACAAGTAATTTCAGGATGCCAGACACCACCGAGAAAGTCATTTGGATCAGCTTTTCCTCCTGGCAAATCCCAAACGGGTCGATCACGGCGCAATTTAAATAAAACTTCACCAAAGTGATTAGTAACTATGGCAAAAGCAGCCAAGTGAAGATTACTAAACACGATCCCTCCTCCTTTGTGAATGGGAGAGATTTTAGCAAAAAATGAGGCTTTTGTAAAACTCTAAGTAATTAGAATTAATTTTTTTAACTATTTTTTCTGTCTAGTTTATCAAGCTTAAGTAATTTGACTCCAAAATAAACTACCAAAGCTATAACTATAAAGTCGATTAAAACGGCAACAAAATTGCCAATTAATAGTGTTGCTGATCCAAGTCTTACAGTCGCCTCAGTCAGCCCCTCAGCTTTTCCTAACACGATTCCAATCATTGGATTCACAAGATCTGCGACAAGAGAGGCGACTAATTTCGAAACCGCACCACCAAGGATAAAACCAACGGCTAAACCGACAACACCTTGTTCACGAACGAAATCTAAAAAGTTTTTCACAAATATCACCCCCTTTGTCTGAAATTATATACTGGGGAAGTTGATTTTCAATTGACTTTGTGTATAATAATCGAGTCTTCGAGATAATATGACGTGGTTGAGCGGCATATAATCGAGTCTATATTCCCCGGTAGCTCAACGGTAGAGCAGGCGACTGTTAATCGTCTGGTTGTAGGTTCGAATCCTACCCGGGGAGCCAATTGTACATTCATTCAAAATTAACTATTTTTACTGTCCCAACAATACTTTCTAAGTTCCTACCATTTTTTATTTAGCCTCAATTCGCCATAAGACTTTTATTAAAAGTATATCTAAAATTCCCTGGTATAATAATTCTATGAGAAAGATTAT
>JANWIZ010000033.1 GCA_025449635.1 Patescibacteria group bacterium | reverse complement strand
ACACACATCAAAAAAGTAAACGAGGAATTGCGATTAATAAAATCAATTTATGATTCTGGGGACAACCAGGATTTGATTAGGATGGCACGCGAATTCAAAGTATCCTTTGAATTGGTGGAGCAGACTGCCAAACTGGGCAGGTTGCCTGTGGTTAATTTTGCAGCAGGCGGAATTGCTACTCCAGCTGACGCTGCATATCTGATGTCACTTGGATGTGATGGGATATTTGTCGGCTCTGGAATATTCAAGGCTGAGGATGCAAAAGAAAGGGCGCGAGCTGTTGTGTTGGCTACTACCTTCTGGGAGGATGCTGACAAGGTAAAGGAAGCTCAAAGAATGATTGATGAACGCCAGTCGATGCTTGGACTGGATGTCAAGAACTTGGAACTGAAAATGCAGGAAAGAGGAACGGCATGAGTGTTAGTATCGGAGTTTTAGGACTGCAGGGCGACGTGTTTGAGAATATAGTTGCTGCCAGGACTGCGCTTGGCACTTTGGGAATAAAGGGAACTGTGAAACAAGTGAAAACACCTGACGAGATTTCTGGATTAGATGGTCTGATAATTCCTGGCGGGGAGAGCACAATGATGGGGCAAATGTCCTTGGTGAACGGTGCACTCAAGGTGATCAAGGAAAAAATCCAGGCAGGTATGCCTGTCTTTGGAATTTGTGCCGGATTGATCTTGTTGTCAAAAACTGCCAAAGATAGAGTTGTTGGAAAGATGGATCAACCGCTTTTGAATTTATTAGATGTTCGAGTGGAACGCAATTCTTTTGGAAGACAAAAGGACTCATTTGAGGCGGAAATTTCTGCTGACTCCATTGGCATTCCAAAGACAAAGGGCGTGTTCATCCGTGCACCTTCAATTGAAGACATGGGAAAGGACGTACAGATAGTGTCAAAGTTCAACGAAAAAGTAGTCGCAGTAAAACAGGGAAATATTCTGGCAGTTTCGTTTCATCCTGAATTGACACATGATGTGTCAATGCACAAGCATTTTGTCAGTATGATAAAGCCAAAGAAATAGATTTTCATGTGAAAAACAATAAACAAAACGAGATTTTCATAATTGCATGGTAAGAATAGGCAGAAATGATCTAAAATTCAAAAAGATCAAAATGGGCACCTTGTCGTTACACTCAATTGAATTTCCGAAGGGCGATATTCTCATCAAAGAAGTCATTTATGGGATGATAGCAAATTTTACACCATCAACACCAACTGGAAGAAAAAGACTTCAGGATTGGAAACGAAAGATCTCTATCCAAATACGATCTAGACGGGAAAGAATCGAAGATCCAAAATCTACTTTTGCAATAACCGTTGGAATGAAATTCCATACTCATCTTCATGGCGAACAAAATCTAGACCTTGATAATTATAGTAAGCCAATCATAGATGCGATAGCAGCAGGATTGTTTTGTAATGAAAAAGAAGATCTCTCAAAAATCACCAATTACAACCAATTTGATGATTCAAATTTTAGACATCTGTATGTAGAACGCCTCTCAGACGCAAAAGAACCAAGCGAAGAATGCGTGGTAATTGTAGTTTCATGCAAGTCTACCTAATTTGGTAAAACCTGCTTAAAATCTGGAAAGGACACACTGTGATAATTTGGACACATTGTAGTCACTTTTCATACGATGTGTCGTTCCCATAATTACGCAAAAAATTTGGATTTTCTAAAAAAGATATATAATTCTGCTATTACCGCGTGCAAGGAGCTTATGAAAAGAGTAGAGCCTAAACATGGTTGATACTGTGTCAAAGAAAACTCGAAGCATGATCATGTCGAGCATAAGAAGTAAAAATACCCGGCCTGAGAAAAAAGTGAGACGCCTTCTTTGGGCATCGGGAAAGAGGTTTAGGATACACGATGTGAAAGTGTTTGGCACACCAGATATTTCGAACAAGAAAAGAAAAATTGCGATATTTGTCGACGGATGTTTTTGGCATGGATGTGGCAAATGTTACAAGCAACCTAAGACAAACTCTGAATTCTGGAAAAACAAGATTGTGCGAAACAAGAAGAGGAGGCATCTGGTTCAAGCAGTGTTAAAAAAAGAAAACTACAAAGTATTGGAATTCTGGGAACATGAGATAGATCAAAGCCCAGACAAGATAGTTGCTAGAATTAGCAGGGCCTGGGGCTAGGCTTGAACAATTTTTTCCTTGCCAGATCATGCCGATGAGCCGCTACACAAAACCTGTAAGAACAACATGTTTCTTGCAGTTTTCTAATGCAAGGGTCATCGTACACTCACTGAATCTCAAGAATAGAAAAGAATGGAAGCGATATGCCGTATCTGGAAAGAAACCATCTAACATACCGTCCCGCCCTGAATTAGTGTACCTAAATAATGGCTGGAGGGGATTTGGGGACTGGCTTGGCACGGGAACCGTAGCCCCGCACCTCAAAAAATTCCGAGAATTTGGGGAGGCAAGGCGGTTTGCACGCGGTCTTAAGCTAAAGGGCTTGATGGAGTGGACGCAATACAGAAAATCAAACAAGAGGCCGCAAGACATACCCTCGAACCCGCACTCGGTCTACAAAAGAAAGGGATGGCGCGGATACGGGGACTGGCTGGGAACCGGAAACATTGCGGCGTCAAAGAAACAGTTCTTGTCATACATGGAAGCAAAAAAATTTGTGCACAATCTTAACCTAAAAAATGTGGAACAGTGGAAATCCTACTGCAGATCCGGAAAACGGCCGCAAAACATCCCCGTCAAACCTGACACCGTTTACAAAAAAAATAAGTGGACAGGTTACGGCGACTGGCTGGGGACGGAGACAGTTGCAACGCAATACCGAAAGTTCATGATCTTTGTGGAGGCAAGATCCTTTGCCAGATCACTAAACCTCAAGAACGTCGATGAATGGAAATCCTACTGCAGATCCGGAAAACGGCCGCAAAACATCCCCGCTGCACCATACAAGACATACAAGAACGACGGGTGGATGGGGTTTGGGGACTGGCTTGGCATAAAGAACGACATCACATGATCATACAGCGTCCATGGTTGACCTGCGAGTTGCGATCTTCAAAATATTATTTTTTAATAGGGCAAATCTGTAGACAAGACTGTTGCTAGTAGAGAGGAAAAAATCCAACCGCGAGAAATCCCACCCCTCAGTGGTGTCATTGTTTACGTGTGGAATGGGGATGGATCTCGGGTTTGAAAAAGGAGGTTTTGAAACAGTATACGCGAACGACATAACGAAGTTTGCATGCAACACGATCCGCACCATGAGGCCAAAGATCAATCTGGACGAGGGAGACATCGCGGGAATTCCGTCTGCAAACATTTTGTCCAAAATAGGGCTTGGCGAGGGCGAAGTAGATGTTCTAATCGGGGGCCCGCCATGCCAGTCGTTTTCCACAGCAGGCAAGAGAAAGGGGCTAAAAGACGAAAGGGGGCAAGCCGTTCTGGAATACATAAGAAAGGTCCAAGAGATTAGACCCAAGGTCTTTGTCTTTGAAAACGTGCAGGGAATAAAATCGATGGCAAAAAGCCACATGCCGTTCTACGACAGAATACAAATGGACGAATCAAAATTAACACACTCCGAGAAAAAAGGCTCGCTTTTCAGATATCTAGAAAATAAATTCAACGAATTAAAGAACCCAGAAAGCGGCATGGGATACACGATCGAGCACGACATCCTGAACGCCGCGGATTTTGGAATACCCCAAAACAGAAAGAGGTTTGTCTTGATAGGAGTGAGAAAAGACGTCGGAAACGCAAAAGACGTGATGGAGAGCATAAAGTCGAAAGCGGAATACGCAGACCCTAGGAAGGCAAAAAATCTTGGCAAGAAGGAGTGGCGCACCCTTGAAACACTGAAAGACAAATTTGAGGGAAAGAAGCCGCCGGAATGCTTGGCGTTTTCTGCCAAGACGGTAGAATTCCTAAAGCATGTGCCAAAGAAAAAAGGCGGATGCTGGGTAGATTTGCCGCTTGCGATGCAGAAAGAGGCAATGGGCGGAGCTGCTGACACCAACGACCCTCGCAGGAAAGGCAAGCAGGGGGGGAGAAGGGGGTTCTACAGGAGGCTCAGCTGGTACAAGCCATCGCCAACGCTTGTCACATCGCCCACGCAACTTGGAACCTGCATGTGCCACCCAGAGTATGAGAGGCCGCTGAGCCTGAAAGAATATGCGCTGATCCAAGGGTTTCCAGATGGGTGGAAATTTGAGGGGGCGCTTTTGGACAAGTACCGAATGATTGGCGAGGCGGTGCCCGTCCAGCTGGCCAAGGTCATCGCCAAATCGATCTTTGAATTCATTTAGTTAATGTTTTGATAAATTTACTGTATTTTGAGTCATTTTTTACTTTCTTCAACATTTTTTCATTCTCCGGATAAAATGAATTAACAAATTCCTTTACAGCTAGCTCAACATTTTTCCTAGTCCAGGAATTAGGATTGTTAGATGATGCAAACTGAATTTGCCATATGAAAAACCGAAAAGAATTCCATTCGTCACCTGTAAGCCTTTTCCAAGTATCCTTCCCAAATATGATTAATTTGCCTTGATCCTTCATGACATCTGCAAGATTTTCGTTACCGTATACAACAGCTACCTGAAAATCCTTGATTTTGATTAATTTGCCAAACTTCAAATTTTTGCTAAGATTTAGTATTCGTTCTCTTTTCGCCTTAGCTTCGTCAACCTGACCGGCATTGTATACACGCGGGCCACTTTTTACATCATATGCAATTGAATTTAAAATGAAATCTACTCTACCTGCATCAATAACAATGATTTTTGGATTGAATCTAATTAACACTTTTTCTATCCAATTTCCCCAACTTCCCTCGATACTACTTGACAGCTTTGCATTGATCTGAAACCCCTTGCCACTATTGTAATTTTGCCCTACGCTAACCGTAACAAAGGGATTGGCATATGAGAGAGCATCTTTCTTTATTTTTTCCTTGGCGGCATTACAGGTAGAAATCCAATCTGAGAATAGATCAGAAAATTTTTCATATGTCGGATTTGTCTTAGAAACATTTTGAGCTTTTATGGCATCATAGTTTTCAGATATTATTTTTAGAGATTTGGGAAGGAGTCTACGAATTTGTTTTTTGGATTTTTTTTGCTTTTTGTTTGGTGCTGGAAGCCATATCTCTAAGATCTCATTACAATATTCACTCAAGGAATCACTCTCAATTAATTTGGAAACGTCGGTAGGTTTCTTTAGAAAATGCATGCTGATTTTTATGCAGTTAAGAAGACCGGCAGAAGGTTTTATCCCATACATGCCCAACATACTTTTTATTTTTTCAACATCCATGATTAGAATGCGGCTCTGCCTCCAAATGCTGAGAAATGAGCAAAAAATGACATTGGTGTTAAAATTATGAATATCAGTGTGTGTTACTGGAAAAAAGAAAATCTTTTTGTCATGTTAAACTAATACCATGGATTTTACGAAATTTATAAAATTCTAGCTATGTCAAAAGAAGAGCTAATACAGGATCTGTTGGCCAACTTTGTTAAGAATGCGTCTGAAATTATAGGTGACCTCTCTTCTGATAGGATGATAAGTGAAAGCGCCATAAACCCTATACTGGCAAAAGCATTAGGATTCAAGGATTTTGACTCCCTTGCAAGGTTTTATGTCTACCAACGAGTTGGAAGGAGTCTTGTAACTAGCTTTGGTATGAAAATGGAAAATCTGGTAAAATTGGTATCTGGTGGAGAAAAGGGAGATTGGTGGGATGTTGTCAAAAAGTCAAAGGACAAAAATTACTACATTTCAGTAAAGAGCGGACCACGGGACATGAACAAAGACCAAACCGTAGAATTTGCGAGGCGTGCAAAACTAGTCATGAAAAACGATGACAAAGCTCATCCATTCATAGCTATGGGTTACGGAAAGAACGCATGGCCAGTAATAACAGACACCTTGAAAAAGCAAGGACTATCGCCAGAGAAACACACGTTTGTTGGAAAGAGCCTTTATGCGTTGTTGAGTGGCGAGAAGGACTATTACCTGAAATTACTGGATTTTGTAGTTAATGTCGAGGCAAAATCGATCAAGGGTAAAACAATTTTAGAATTGATCGATGATAAAGTAATTGAAATCAGTAAAGATTTTGCAAGAAAATACAAGACAATTGATGAATTGTTGGAAGACACTTTCTAGCATTAATAAGTAAAGAAGACTAGTCAATTTTTTTAATTTTATTCAAGTAAATACTTTGAAACTATTTTAGTTGAGATTCGTTTTGTTAATTCACTTAAAACAAATTCAATAGCTTCTTCTCTCATACTGATCCACAATGGATCAGGAGAGGGAGTAAACCTAACTAAAGACATTGTAAGATTGGGGTTTTCTACCATGGCTTTAGTGGGATCGCGTTGATGCCTTCTGGTAAATTCAGGTTTTGGCATGTATAATCCCAAAATAATTTTTTCACGGGCGCCCAAATCATTCCATCTCTTTTCTGTGATATTTCTAATCATCATATTCAATTCGTTTTCGGATATGTTGGGACTGTATTTTTTAATCGCTATGCTTGATTTTTTTATTTTTGTTGATCTGTCAAAATCATCCCAACACATCGGTTTGTAGGGAAAAAACAACACTCCTAGGTTTGTATCTAGATTTGTCATGTAGGCTAAAATCTTGTTTATTGGGCTTGTTTCTCCTTCATCCAGAGAGTAATTCTTTGCGTCAAAAACTCCGATAATTTCGTCATCCAAGAAAACCGTGAAATCTGGCCACGCTTCAGCTGCCCAAGCATGTTTGTCATCGGATCCTTCCTCATCTCCTTCTCCAGGGGGAAAAAATTTTCTTTCCCAACGAAAAATCATCCTGTATCCATTATATGCAAACTCGAATTTTCTTTCGCCTTTTTGGATAACAATGTCTCTTAATCTGCCTGTTTTTTCACAATAGTTAGCAAACTCAAAGAATATCCATGCTTCATACATTGCATCTAGATTCTTTCTCGTCTTAAGCGGTCGCTGAGTTGGAGTCTGACTGTTAACCAACCAGATATTTTGTTCTCTAAATTTGATAATCCATTCTAGTAGATCTGCATAACCTTCATTGGTAATCTCATTTTTTTTAATTCTATTTTGAGTATCTGAAATCAAATTGTTAATTCTGGCATCTTTTGCATTCATTCCCCAGTAACGTTTTGAATGCAATAAGACATTAGGTAAGGGAAAATTTGTCAGAATCGATTTTGCATTGCTGATTATTTTTTCTAATTTGGTTACTTGATTTTCACTAAGTGGGTCAGCATAGTCTTCCAACAGCAGTCTTGAAGATTCTTTATAGATCCATTCTGCGCAAAGGATCAACAAAATGTTTTCCGGCGTAGTAAATTCTTTTCGCTGAACAATCGAATGAAATTCAAGAGGAAAAATACTCGTTGAATTTTTTATTGTTTCATCCCATTTGATTTTACCTCTTATCATGGATCCTGCATAGTTTTGTCTTGGGAGATCATAATGTAACTGGTTTTTGATTTTATAGTATGTTTTGAAATATTCTAAGAACAAGCTTTCAAGTCTATTTAGATCTGCAAGCGGATTAGGAAATTGACAAGTGCCCCCTTCTATCCCAAGCTCAAAAAAATCATCATAAGAGTTTTTTAGATCTAATACTAATCGGAGTACTCTGTTGTACAGGTATGCGTAATCCTCTGGAGTCTTGGTAGCATAATCTACAAACCTGCTCCATTTCCAACCATTTCTTTTAAAACCAAGATCTGCAAATGCCTGGAATAAAGCGGGTCTGAATTTCCTTGCGAAATTCTCTTCTGAGAGAGTTTTTTTCGGAACACGATCTTTGTTGTTTTTATCAATTTGCCAACTAATCTGCTCTATGAGTTCATTTTCATTCATATCAAATTATTGAAGACTCTGAAAGTTCTTTCATCGCATTTTCAAGTTTAATTGGTAATGCAAAAAACTGTGCCTCCTTCTCTTTGTGAGTTTTTTCTATAGTTCCAAAATTCTCTACAGTAAGTGTGTGTTTAGCGAATGCATCGGAATACTCACCTCCTAATCCTAACAAAGAAAATATCGCTTTTATTGAACTAGTATAAGATGCCCTGTCTTTACTTTCATAAAGTTTTGATAATCTGTCTTTAAAATCGCTAGAATGCAATATACTGATAGTTTTAATCTCATTACCTGTCAAAGTTTCAAGCTGTGGCAGAATTATGGAAATGATTGATGGCGCAATCAAGCTGTCGTTTTTTCCAGAAATCTCTCTTCTTACTATCATATCTTGGTAGAGAAGTTTTAAAATTGCCGTTCCTAACTTCTTAAATCTCCTAATAGTTCTTAAGAAAAAATATGTCTGTAACAACGCTTTGTAGAATTCACCATCTGTTGAATCTATATCTATAGATTTTTTTTCTATGTTTAGTTTGAGAAAACTGAATTCTTTCTCAAGTTCTTCTTTTGCATTATTGATTGCATAAAATATCTCCTTGTCGAAGTCATCATCTCTTGGAAGCCCAATCTCAACAAATGCAAATCTGCTTTTCAGGGCATCAGAAAGATCAAACAGGAAGTTTTTATCAACTGTGTTGAGGGTGCCAAAAATCCTAAAGTCTTTCGGAATAGTTAGTTCTTTGTAGTGCTTTCCTGGAAATTTTGTAGGAATCTTTAGCTTTCTGCTCCTAAGGGAAGTAAACAGCTGCCCAAACGCTTTGTCTATGTCTGCTCTATTGAATTCATCAATAACCAGCCAAACACCTCTGTAAATTTTCCCATCAAGAATATTTTGGGTTCTAAGACCGCCATCAATATCATGTTCCCAGTTTTTTCTAACCGTGTCTACTACACATCCATAATGAACATCATAAACGGCCCTACTCTCGTCCATCTTGGGGATGATTCCGCCAATTACATCAAAGGTTGTCCATTCTGATGTTGCGGTATGCTCTTCTACAAGAAAACCATCATCATCCTGAGATTTGAACAGTGATGGTATTTTCATCGCCAGTCTAGTTTTGCCCGTACCTACCGGCCCTGCTAGTAAAACATGTCTGCCACTTGCTATGTGATTCACTATTTCCATAACCTTGTCTTCTTCCACAAGTATCTCGTCCAAGATTTTTTCCTTTATCATTTTTCTTACTTCGTCTTCTTTAGGGATTGAAAGCGTATGGTCTTGGAAAACATCACCCTTTCCAATTAGCATCTTGTAATTTTCTGGTACTAAGGAAATTATCGCGTTTCTCGGATTCCATTTGCCTGAATTTTTTATGGCATCTTCTAGAATCTCTGGTAGCCTGTATAGAGCTTTTTCTTCGCTCATCGGTTTTTCAAGACGCATGCCCTTTTCTCCAAAATATCTAAAGTTCTCAAAAAAAGCATATTTTTTCCCATTCTTGTCGTCAACTCTCACAACATCCCCAAACCCCCATAGATTTATCCTATCATTGGAAACTTCGAACCAGATGGTTCTATCTCCCTGCGCTATATTTCTTGCATTTGGAATTCCATCCGGAAGTTCATAATGATCTCCTAATTTTTCATCATAGCTTGATGTTGGGGAGAATTTTAGCATCCAACAATTTTGATTTTCCAACTCGATCCTTGTTTTTTGTTTAATTGCATCACTTAATTTTTTTATGTTTTCTACATTTGCTACAATGTTTAAACCGCTTTGGTTTGGAAGTCCCTCTATCCAAGGTATTGCATCTTTGTTCTTATTTGCAATAAAAATAGTGTCTATCTCGAGCCGATTTGCAAAAATTATTTTATCCTGTAACTGAGTTTCTGTGCCATTTGAATATTTTTTCTTTATGATCCCTGCTCCAAAAATACAGGTGTCGGTGAAGGGGGAGTTGACTTTTTTTGTAACATAATAACAAACAATATCTCCTGGCTCAGCTTTGTTGTACGCTCCTAAATTTGTAGAGTCGACTCCCCAACTAAAGGGTGACAAATTCTTTACATTGTATTGCCAGTTGTTCCAATCACCAACAGCAATAAAGTAGTTTGGGCTTTGTTTTGACTCGATAAATGAATAGATGATCTTGTTGCATAATGCAATCAATTCCAAGTAATCAAGAGTCTTATTTCTGAAATCCTCCAAACTTTGGTTAACCTTGAGAACTACGATGCCATCTTTGATTTCAATGATGCCGTGTTCAGATAATACCCTGAACCCTTCGTTTTGCAAATGTTCTTTAGGATCTTGTTTTGTGTGGAGTGAAATCTCTTCGACTATACCTGATTTAGTTGCCTTTCCGCCGCTTTCTAAAAGCTTCCTTATGATAATTGGTTGATAGATGTGCTGTGGTCGAATCTTTTCTGTAAGAAACAGTCTGAGGCCATCGAAAGTTAGCTGGTTGTCAGAACCAATTCTTTTCAATATGTAATCGGAATTTCCATTTCCTGGGAAAATTCTCTCGATCCCTATTTCACCTTCTCCAACTAGGTTGAAGACTTCCATCTCGACGGCCTTTCTTTCACTAGGGGGGAATCTCTCCAAGAACTCACTTAGGTTTATTGGACTTGACGTCTCAATCTCTAGAAGTATTTTTGATTTTCCCATCTATGTTCCACCAAACTGGTCTTGTGGTTGTTCTCTTTTATTGATGATCGGTACAACTTCGCGAAGTCCCCAAAAATCTACTAGGAGCTCACGACTTAACAAACTATTTGGAAGCATATATGTGCCTTGAACCTCCGTGTTCATTAATGGATGGCATAGTGGATCTTGGATGAAAAGACAAGTTGCGCATCCATCACTACAGCTATACCTGCATTCTATAACGTGTTTTCGAGCATCGGATAACCAATCTAAAAGCAAATTCTTGCAAAGGAATTCCACCCCGCCCGCTTCTACCTCATCTCTTTCATAAATCAACACTGCACAATCTTTTAGGAAAATCTTACTCTGGAAACTAGTTTCTTCTAGTCCTGTGGATAAAGGAGCTTGGAAAGTGAGTGCATGCTCAAAAGAATGCAATAGTCTTATTAGAGGGGCATCAATTTTTTTTGAAATCACCCTACTAACAATCTGAGAGATTTGTTCTTCGGCAAGAGTCTTGTATGTTGCGGAAACATCCTTGGAAAGTTTATCCCTCAACTCTCTAATTTTGGTTATTTGATTTGAATTGTTATCCTGCCCCGCATTTTTCTCCAGGTTGTTCAAAACTGCTCTGCAAACAGTTTCCCTGTTTAATGAAATGAGTAATCCCCTACCTTTGGTTTTGTTGATGTAAGCGTCATACACTGTCCGCCCACTTTTACTGTCTGTAGTGTTGAAGAAGTTTGGAGTAGCGTTATTCCCGTAAGTAGAATATCCGTAAACTATGTCCACAGCGTTTACCTCATCTATAATCTGTACGTTATCTATCCCAAATTTCAAGACTTGTTCCCTTCTGTTGGCGGATGTATCTGACAGTGACCATTCACCCATTGCATTGGATGGCAAAAAGTCAGATTCGTCTTTATCGAATACGGCGCTAATCTTCTGTGGTTTGAAATAAGACGCACTTGTGAAAAATAGCCCCATGTGGATTATATCTCTGATTCCTCTATATCGAGAGCAGTTTGGGCAAGGCCTAAACAGTCTTTGTTTTTCTTCTTTGGTTCTGGAACAAAACCACGTTGAGCGTGATAACGGGTTGCCTATTTCTAAAAATAATTTCCCATCACATTTATCATCCGGACAGTCAAATGTGGGCTTTGCATTTTCAATTTTTTCAAAGGGTGGCATCATCTGTTCCTGTCTGCCACAATTCGGGCATACGAAGATATTGGATCTTTGTTCTAATGATCCGTTTTTACAGTTTGGGCAGATGAGATTCTCCAACTTTGAAAAATCCTGATAAATTCCGTAGAAATTGCAGTTTGGGCACCATAGTCCCTTTGGAAAAATATCCACTGATGCCTCAGTCGGTTCAATTAGGTGGATTGCTTCTGGGAGCACTAGGCTTTTCGACTCTCTGTTTTCTGATTTTTCAACAGCTATTCCGAGTTCTTTGGCAAGTCCAGCAATTGCGGTTTCTGCGCTCTTGTTTGAATTTTTGTTAGTCGAGATCCCAAACCTGCTTGCTTGAATTTTGGAAATGTTGTCGCTTACCATTTGTTTTAGTTTGTCATCCGCATGCTCAATCCCAAAAAATTTTTTCACGATCCATGATTTCTGAAAAGCATCGAATGTGGTATTTGGAAATCTTGTGTTGACAGAACTCCATGACATTTGTTCTATGATTGGTTTTGAATTATCAAAACTCATTTGTTAACTCCGTGAAGTCTTTAACTTACCTATTACGGGCATAAAATTTCTGTTCATGTAGGGAATTTTTTTGTTACGTCTTCTTAGAGTGCCGACAAGAATATTTTTTTGCGTTAACACGTTTTTCATGGTTTCTTTATAATTTCCAAATTCTTGCAAAATCTCAATTAATCTTAATCCAACTTCTTTTTTAATCTCTATCTTGTCCTGCTCTCTCATTTCATCTCTCACGTAAACTCTGACAACATCGTCTAAAATTTCTCTTAGCATCTTTTCATCTGAGTTCAGTTTTTCAGAAACGTAGTCTGTATAGCGCATCATGTGATCATTATATGTTCTAGCCATTAGCATTGTGTGTATTATGTTTGGAATTGATAATGAGACCGCATACTTGTTTGCATAATTAATCGGTGTCGGCTCATAATATCCATCTATGTCGATCATCATTTTTCTAAAATTGTGATAAACCCATTCATCCCTTGGAATGGATGGAGATAAGTGAATCACTACTAATCCTGGAGCTTTTGATCTTCCAGTCCTGCCTACAACTTGATGGAATTCGATGAATGTTCTTGGTGTACCGAAGAAATGTATTATGTTTAGTCCTGGAAAATCTACTCCCTGACCATAAATCTGTGTGACAACTAGTACATCTAATTCATGTCCTTTTACTGCCTTATGCAATTGTGATATCTCCTCGCTAGACAAATCCCCACTGCCAAAACGAATTCGAGGCCTCTCAATCCCGTTCATCACTGCGTTCTCTGGGATGTATTTCTCAATGTCTCTCCCATCATTTTTTCTTAGAACATAAACTGTTTGGGTTCCATATGATTTCTCTACATCCAGATTAGAATTTGCCAGATTTTTAATTACATCCAGATTTAATTTGCTAGCTTCATCTATACAATTTGTAACATAATTCACTGTTTGTGAAATAGCGCCTCTTGTAGACAATGTCAGTGGCTCCAGAATCACATATCTGTGTTTTAGTTTATTGCTCTTCTCAAAATATCCATTTCCACTGCTATCCACAATATACTCATCTTTGTTTGGAAACACCATCAGTTCCCCGGATGGATATCCCGTCAAATTGTAAAGTAACTCATTCTGGTTAGCAACTGTTGCAGAAGCTCCAAGGTACCAAAACTTTCTACTATTATTGTAGAATTCATTTAAAACTTTCATTAACGACAGAAAATGTGAAAATAGATTGCCCTGCGTGCCAGAAAGTGAATGTATCTCATCAAACACAACAAAGCAAGGGGTTGATGCGAAGTTGTTTTCCTTAGTCATTTCAAATTCACAAGAATCGCATTTTATGATATCGTCTTTCTGGTCTTTCATGCATAATGGTTTACAAGAATCGCATTTTGGGCACTTCCTGCACGGAGCGCCAAAAATGGAATGAGTATACAAATCATGTGATAATGCATTAACAAGCTTGTCTGGAGTTCCAACGACGACATTCGGACAAAATTTTTGTGTTTCCCTGTTGCTCAAAAAAATAAAAGATAGGTGAGTGTTGCAGGATAAATTTGCACATTTTGGAATAATCCTTTCTTTTGATGGTTTACTAGTAATGATCTCTTTATTGCCGCATGCTGGGCAACTGTCGATAACAGTGATGGCGTCGCCCTCATTGTATTCTTTAGGATCAAGCGCTTTTACTGCACCCTCATCATTTTTGCCCATGTACATGCCGAGAGTGATATTGATACCTGCCTTATTCAGATAAAAAAAGAACTTGACCATCTCTCCGAATTGTTGCGAGTTAAGTGCTCTTGTTGGAAATGTCACAAATGCGATCGTGCCCCTAAGCCCTTCTGATAGCTCTTTCATGAGTACGCAACAGGTATAGAAAACCAATGATTTTCCGCTACCAGTGGGAGCCCGAATTATCATTGGAGATGATCTATCATCCACAATCTTTGCGATGAATTTTTGGATTGCATCCCATTGGAATTTGTGCATATTGGTAACTTTGCCATCCAAACTTTTTCCTAACGCCCTAACAATTTCTAGGATTTTCTTTATTTTTCCACTCCTTTCAAGTATATCTTTTTGTTTGTTGGTAAGAAGATACATGGATTTTTTTAGCTGGTCTTCGCTCTCTGCAAGATCTTTAAACGAAATTTCAAGTTTTACAGGGGAGTATGTGAGTGAATCATACACGATTAAAGGCGATGAAAAGATTTCATGCGAATTTTCTCTCGAGATGACAGGGAACGTATTGATGCTATTGCATATTTCTGAATCTGGAGATGTTAAATCTTCAATTTTACAGTTGAACGTTTCTATCCTCGTGTGGCACCCATAGAAAGATTTCTTTGCTATGTCGTCAAGCGAATATCCTCTCTCCACAGATGTGCTTATTGGAGTTATGTTGGTAATCTCAACTGAAACAATTATCTTATCTCCATTGTATTGTCTGCATCCGATATCAACAAAAATAGAATTATTTGGTTCATCAAAGACGTATTTGTAATCAGAATTTATCTCATGCTCATTACGTCTGTCCTTGAAATTAAAATTTGTAGAAAATCTCTTCTTCTTTAACTCTGATAATTTGAATTCGCCGATATCTAAGATCTTCTCTATCGGCTCTTCGGTTCCTGATCTGTGTTCCACGCCGTTGACAGATCTTGGAGAAGATCCGAGTGCAACCCACCTGCCATTGTTTTTTTCTCGCAGTCCCCGCAAAATTGGTTTTAAGTAACAAAATTTTATTCTGACTTTGCTGTCTTCTTTTTCGTGAATGATAAACTCAGTTCTGTATGTTGACGGATAGGGGTTATTGCTGCCCGAATTTCTTCTTATGGAACTATAATGTTCAGGAAAAAGCATGCTTGAAATTCCGGTGTATTTTAGATCTCTGGTCTTATCATAAATCGTACGCTCCAAAATTGAGGCAGTTACAAAATCCAAAAAATTGCCTTCTGGAGAACCATGCCTGGGCGTCATATTCTTAATGACGGTATCCGCAAATTCTTTTTCTGGCATCGCTCGCATCATTGATTCTTAAAAGAAAATAAACATTATCATGCTAATTTCGTACTTATGGAAGATCAGGGATTTAAAGAACAATGCGGTCACAATTAGGTGAGGCCTCTTGAATCCTGTGAACTGTGTTTTAGGGATGGAAAATCTGATTTTGTTGAGATCTACAAAAACCGCTTCCAAAGCATACGGCGAATCCACCCTCTAAAATTCCAACTTACAGAAAAAATTCTGAGCCAGTATGATATTGTAATGGAACGTGGATATATGGGCTCCTTCACTTTTGTTACTCCAAAAGAAAAAAAACAAGAAATAATTGATAGACTAAAAGACGTTGGTATACCCATTCATTCTTTGACTGATCACATTGCAAAGTACTCAAAGATTTACCAGTCTTCTAGGAAAAAAACACTGGGGGATCTGTCGTTTGTCAAGCTTCCGCCTAACGGTTCATGGGAATGGATGAATCCAACAACGCGTAGATGGGAATATCTGACGGTGTTCAAAAGCGTCGTGTCTGGAGCAAACGTAAGAATCAACTCTATCATTAAGCAGGAATACCGTGGGACAAATTTTTTCAAAGTTATTGGAAGCAAGGAAAACTGTTCCGCAGTACCAATTTCCAAAATTGCTGCATACAATATGATGACAGATCAGTTTAATGATTCAACAGCTTTCTGGATAGAAAAACCTGGCAACATATCTGTTATCAGCAGATCATATCTATCAAACATCCCAGCAGATTTTTTTAATACTATGGTTAGGCTAAGGCCTACGGAAACACATCTTAAGGGATTTTTACTCTTTGATAGCGATGATTTTCCTTTAGTTGAACGATTGTTGTCAATGATCAGAATCAAACTGGTTCTTCAATCTGACATTAAAATTATTCAAACAAGAACAACTCCTACAGATGCTACCGTGTTCTATCTTGATTCTTTAGAAAAAGAGAGAATAGACACAGTTACAAACATACTCCAAAAATTAGGAGGTATTGTAGAAAAATCTGAAAATACTATTTCTGTAACTGGAAGAAAAAAACCAATGAAGTTATTTTTCTATGATTCCGCTAAGAACTCTATTAGTGCTAATTCCATTTTAATCTCAAATAATGTTTTGACCGATCCCGAGAGATTAGAAGATACAATAAAAGTCATCAAAAACACATGTGGCCTTAACAACGAATTTCTAGATTTTTTGATTGCTGTGAATTGGCCAATAATAACTTCCAAGGATTTAGATTTTTTAATCCAGGCTGCAGTAGATTTTTACCCGCTAAACAAGGAGAAGGCAAAACAAATTGTCTCAAAAAACCACACCGCAATAAAAAACTGGTATAAGGATGTTGTAGATGACAAAATTAAGGTTCAGCCGGAAACTTCATTTATTATCGGTAAACTGTTAAGATGATTTGTTGTGTAAAAACTCTATAGTTTCCGTGTTCTATGATTTAAGCAGATGAAAAGGGAATGGCATACTGATGATGCTGAAGACTAGAGAAATGGTTTGTTTAATGAATACAAATACCAGAGAAAATACATTATGAAAGTGATAGTTTGAAAAGTTCTAATGAGTTTTTTGCGCATGTTTTTTACTTCGATTTTGTTTCACTATCAGATCCAAAGTTAGGAGACACTAAAAGTCAAATAAAAAAACTAGAGATTTTATTTAACATGATTACAAAAAGTAAATTCTATAAAAATTCTAAGAGGATTACTATTGTTTCACATACGGGTGATGGTGCTGCAATTTGCTATCTGAAAAATCCACATTTACTATTAGAATTAGCTATTGATCTGCACAAGAAAATCAGAATCTACAACAAAACTAAGAAAAAGAAACAACAATTACAGGTGCGTATTGGCATAAATTCAGGACTGATCTTTCCCAATAAAGGAATAGGACAAAAACCAAACTATTGGGGACGCGGAATTAACAATGCACAAAGAATAATGAGTTTTGGAACATCGAACCACATACTATTGGATACTACAACGGCTACCGAGTTAATCAGCTTATCAGAAAAGTATGGAAATTGTATTCATTATTTGGGAATCGTACAAATTAAACATGGTGAAAAAATTCCAATTTATTCCGCATATGATAATGCTTTCGGCAATAAATCTAAACCAGAATCATTGAAAAGTCAGATTAGTCCAGACTTGATAGAAAAAACAGGAAGACTAATCTTAGAAGAGGTAAGCAAATTAGAAATGAAACCAGAAAAATTCCTTAAAATGCTTGAACAAAAAGAAAAATCTAAACTTAAACTATCAATAACTCCAATAAAAAAATTACAAATAAAAAAAGTGAAAAAAAGGAGAGGTGGACTACAATAATGACAAAACAGGACGTTATAATTTCCACTTCTTTTGATAGAACTGTTTATCCATTAAACAGTATTGTGCATATTAGAGTTAGAATAAACAAAATTATCAAAAATGAGTTGATCTATGTTGAAATTTATGATCATAACAAGAAGATGATTTCTTCAAGAAAGATAAATCCTAAAAATGCAAAAAATCTCGAAAAAAGTTCTGGTCATCTTTATCAAACAAATATCACCATGCAGGGTAATGACTGGACAATAGGTAAATCATATACATTGTTAGCAAGATATGCCAATATCGAAGTATCGGATTCAATGACCATAGATAAAAGAAAACCAATTGTTCAAACTGACAAATCTGCATATCTCATTGGTGGAGACATAGTCGTAACAGTTATCGCTCCAGATTTAGATAGAGATAGTGAAAAACCAGACGTGATTGGCAATGATAAAGACCATACATTAACAATTTCATCTAGATTTGGAATATTAAAAAATCACAAATTACTAGAAACTGGAAATTCAACAGGAATTTTTCAAGGATTAATTGGATTAATCCCTCCATATTCAATTAAAAATGGTAAAAAAATTAGAAATAAAGCTCGCGGAAATGGCCCTGTTAATGGATATTTACCGGTAGCACCATTAGGCGAAGAAATAATCATAGAATTCAAATCAAAAAGTGGAAATTCTCGTACCTCGGTGTTTTCTTCCAATTTTGGAGCAGCAGTTGAGCTTGATCAGAAGATATACTGTCCAACCGATAAAGTATACCTGACAATTGTTGCGCCTGACTTTAACTTCGATTCAAATAAACTTGATTCAATAGGTAATCGCCCTGATAGTAAAATCACAATCTCAACTAGTAGAGGAAAGATTTCTAATTACAAACTAATTGAAACCGGTAGTGATACAGGAATATTTATAGGAGAAATAATTTTGACAGGTTCAAAAGAAATCTATTCTGGATTAAAAAGTAAAAAGAACTTTGGAATAACAAAAGGAAAAGGACCTACAAACGGCCGTATTGCTTGTTCTTTTAATGACAAAATCACTGTCAGGTTTACTGTAGGTGAGTATTTCGTTGTTGAGAGTTCAGCAAAAATTGAATTTAATATAGGTGATATCCAATTTGATAAGGAAATTTATTCAAAGATATCCACAGCTAAAATTACTGTCATAGATCCTGACATGAATCTAGATCCTAACAAAAAAGACTCTTTGAATATTCAAATTTGGTCAGATTCGGATCTGGAAGGTTTGAAACTCAGGATGATGGAAACTAATGAGGCAACTGGTATCTTTGAAGGTGTTATTTTATTATCAGATGAAACTGTTCCAATACATAATAAACTGAAGGTTGTTGATGGTGACAGAATTTTTGCAAGATATACTGATTATACGCTGCCTCGATTATTCCGAAATTCAGACAATCTTGACATAATTACGACTGCAAAAATTCAAACTAATGCTGAAACCAAAGCAACTGTTAAAATTTTAAAGAATTCATCTACCCCACATGATGGCAAATACATAGATCCAGAAATATTGGTTATAAAATCTGGTGACACCGTTAACTGGATCAATGATGACTCTGCTGCACATACAATTACAAGTGGAACTCCTTCAAGTGGATCTACTGGCGTATTTGATAGCTCTATGCTAATGCCTAAGAATAATTATGAACAAACATTTAATCAAAAGGGTACTTTCAATTATTTCTGTTTAATTCATCCGTGGAAAACAGGAAAAATTATTGTAAAATAATAAAATAAACCAGAACGATCTATCTTAAATCATTTTTAATTGTTTATTCATAAACAATGTAAGTTACGTTCGTAAGAGTGGTAATATGGGCTACAAAAGTCGGTTTGTCTATCCCCTTAAAATTTAAGGATGTTGCTATAACGAGAAATTGAAATTTTCACAATAGAAAAGTATAAAGCTCAGAACTTCATACCATTATTGAGCATGAATCCTGAAAAAACTATAGTATTGGAATGCGATCAAACCACTAGACCCGAACTTGTAATAGAGCAAAGTCCAAATTAGATCGAACAAAAATATAATAGTCTTAAACTGATTTGAATGCAATTTCGAGAGAACTAAACTAAATCTGATGAATATTCTGATAATATTGTTCTGTTTCTAGTCAAGAGTCTTGTGTTGTTGTCTTAGATAGTTTTACAATGATTCTATTTTATGCATTGGAACCAAGTCCTTTGCAAATATCTCAAGTGACTCTGGAATCTCAATCGAAATTACATCTTTTAGTGACAACCCCTTTGATTTCTTTTCATTCCACACCTTGGAATTAAAGTCAGACAATTCGATTGTGAACTTTGTCATGTCTTCAATACCTTCAGATTTTGGCAAAACCTGCTTGTGAATTGTTTCTTTAGAGTATAATTCCTGCCACATGTAATCGGTGATAAACGGTGTAATTGGCGCGAGCAATAACAGAATGGTGGACAAAACCTTGTGCAGCGTGTAAATTGCAGCGTTTTTCTCCTCCTCCGTGAATCCCTCGCCGTACGCACGCGCCTTTACCATCTCGATGTAATGAGCTGCAAAAAGATTCCACGTGAACTCGCGAATGGCTATGGCTGGAACAAAAAAGTTGTACTCTGAATATCCTTTTCTACACTCTACAATTAATTTGTCTAATTCTGATAAAATCCACTTGTCAGAGTCTGTGGGCTTGCCGCTTTGTATCACATCATAGCTGGAGATGAACCGAGAGACATTCCAAAGCTTGGACAGGAATTTCTTTGTGGTTTCTATCTTTTGTTCGTTGCATCTAAAGTCATATCCGTGGTTGATCTCGCTTGCGCTCCAGAACCTAAACGTGTCTGCGCCAAACTTTTGAATCACGGGCAATGGATCAACGACGTTTCCCTTGGATTTGCTCATCTTCATTCCCTTTTCGTCAAGGCCATATCCCATTATCCAGGCTTCGGACCATGGGGCCTTTCCTGTTAGCTGCTCGCATCTTAGAATGGTATAGTACAGCCACGTACGTACGATGTCCTTTGCCTGCGGCCTCAGGGTGGCAGGATATGTTTTTCTGAAAAACTCGGCATCCTTGTTGAATTTGGAAATAAACAAGGGTGATACGCTAGAGTCCATCCAGGTGTCAAACGTCCTGAATTCTCCGATAAACTCTTTCGAACCACACTTGATACATTTCTCAAACGGGGCAGAGTCCCTCCACGGGGTGTAATATCTTCCAGGCTCCGGGATATGCGGCTCGGAACAATTCTTGCAGTACCATATCGGGATTTCAGTCCCGTAGAATCTCCTTCTAGATATTGGCCAGTCTATTGATATCGAGTCAAGCCAGTTCATCAGGATCTGCTTGTGCATTTCAGGATAGAATGTTATTTTCTTGCCAATCTCCCTGATTTTGTCTATCGAGTCAATCTGCTTTACGTAATATTCCTCCATTGGTATGATCTCAATTGGAATCTTGCTTCGCTCTGATATTGGTGTGCGGTGCGATATCTCTTCAATTTTCTCAACCAGTCCTGCATTT
>JANWIZ010000032.1 GCA_025449635.1 Patescibacteria group bacterium | reverse complement strand
GCCAAAGGCACCGCTCTGTCAGTAAAATTTACCAATCCAACTACCATTTGCTTCGTTCCTCGATGATTTTTCTGGGAGATGGGTAAAACTTTTTTCGAAGGGTCTTCCTGCTTTGTTTCAACACTATCTTTTTTATTTGCATCAAGTAATATTTCGTTACCGATCTTTTGACCCTTGACTCTTACTTTTTGTCCTGTTGTAAATTTAAGTTTATCTTTATTTGCAGGGTGGATTAGATACCTATCGTCTTTTGTAACCAATTCATGGTAAAGAATCGGACCGTCTTTATAATCCGCATATGAGATTCGTAGCTCGCCTTCAACAATAACGTCTTTCTCGATACAGCTTTCCGTTTCACTGTTAAGATTATCTTTTTCCTCTTGCGGTAAGATGTACTTCAAAGCTTTTTCAGGGTTCTTTCTCATTAGTTTTTGAAAAGACTCTTTTCTTTCGGTCAATTTTGACCCCCGCCCACCTTTCTTAACATTTTCCTGCTTTTCAGTCATATCTTTTTCTAGCTCACTTGTATTTGTGCTGCTAACTTTTTCTCCCAATTCAAACGAGTTAGTTTCGTTACAAGTGTATCTACCCCCATTAAAAGCGCGACTAAAGTAATCTCTGGAAACAGTTGCGCCAAAGGATATTACTCCAATACTTATAAACAGAATTAGTGTTATTCCAACATTTAGAAATGTCGATTTATTTCGAAAGGAAATTTTTTTAATTAGAGTGTTACTCAGGTTCTTAAATTGATCAACGATTTTCATAGCAGGTTGGAAGTGTTCTTAGATAATTATCTGTTGTATCTAGATTACTGTCAAACTTACTTTTAGAAATTAGAAATGGGAACGGGACGAATGTTTGGCTTTCCATTCGCCCCGTAAAAAGGACCTTGTTGTCAGTTCTAGCTGGGTTTGCGCCGAAGTACTTCCCAAAAAGCAGGTCGTCGGTCAGGAGATTTGTCGACCAAATTCGTTGAATCGACTATATAGCAAGCTACATATATCCCCATACCAATCAGACCAAGAAGAAAAGCTCCGATAGGCTCCCGATCGACCAACGCTGGCGCCGCGATGTTTACCATGAGGTAAAACATTACGCCGAAGATGACTGTGTGGTACATCTCCGACGGATTGAAAACGGTCTTCCAGTCAAAGAATCCCGTAAGCAACCCTCGCGCCTGAATAGCCAACGAAATTGTCCAACCTACCGTTAGCCACAACGCGTGCCACCAAGTCTGCTGGTAAAACGCATCTGAGTGGTTGAAATCCTCGACGACGACTGCGGCTGCAGCGGCGTAGAGTGGCAAACCGATAACGTCACCGACCCGGAAGGTCCACCACCGTGTCAGGTACGCCTTGCGCTCGATAAAGATCCGGATCGCCATGATGGCTCCCCAGTCGATACCCAACACAAACAAGTAAACCCAAGCTGGGTGCCAGTCCCAGATGGGTATGAAGGAGTAAACCTCCTCCATGATCTTCCTCCAACTACTGCTTTATGGTAAGCAGCCACCGCTTTTCCGCTTTTTAAGAGTTCAATTTTGTTCTTTCTCCTCTCAAGAAAACCAGTTATCTGATCTGCTTGAGTAGGCGCGGGAGGGGTATCGGTTCAAGGTATTTCATCCTGAACGTCATTTCCTCCCGCAGAACCCGAGTTAGTTTTTAGTCAGTCCGTAGGTTCTTTTACAGACTCAGGTATTTGTCGGTTACGGTGTAGCTTCGGGCACGAACACGTAGTTCGAAAGAACCCAGAGTGCTGCGACGCCGAATCCGAAGCTGAGCGCGGCGATGGCACCCCAGCGTTGAATGCGCCGAAGCTGGTCATCCTGGACCGGAAGCATCAGTAGAGTCATAAAAACAACCACTGAGATTCCTACTGCCCAAAGCGCTGTTCGCTCCGGAAGCTGTTCGAGATCCATTTCCCCTCCTACTAGTTTGTACTACGCCGTACGCTGTGCGGACGCAGGGATCCAAAGTTTGATGGTTGATTCCGTCCTCACGATCGGACAGTTGCCTGCCTGAACGTTAATACGAAGGTTTACAACCGGCATTGGTTACCTCCTTCTATTCCTTTTCTGAAAGCGTTAGTTGGAGGCTAGTTTCCCCTAACGAGAATGCCTTCAGCCCGACGATGTCGACGATTCGAGTTGTCAATAAAACTTCCCGACCGTAACGATCGTACAGCCGAAAGCGCATCAGGCCGCCGTCGTAGTCCAGGTTCCAGCGTGCTCCAATTGAACACACCTCATTCTGACTAACCTCGGTCACCTGAATGATAGCGTTTTCGGTGTACTGGTGTACCACGTAGGTGTGGTTTTTGGTTCTGAAGACCATTGCCCTCATTCCCCTAAAATCCTCACCTTCGAGTAGATCTTTCAGTTCCATTCGTTTCTTCTCCTTCTTTTGAATGTGCTTAGTTTGATCTTTGGTTGGTTATTCAGCTGCGGCACGGGAAGCCAGATCAATTGCAGCCATATTACTTGAGGCTGAGAGTGTTTTTGTGGAACACTTTCTAGCCTCAAGCCTTGCCTATAAATTAGGCGTGTCAGGTTCGATACTGGTAGGGCCGGGACAGTCGGAGTGCCTAAAATCTGTTCGCTCCTTAGCCGTACTTTTCCCCGGTTACCTAACTACCACCTAGCATGGGTCTCCTTTCCTGATGATTTTTTGCGGGATCGTCAGGTTTAGCGGCGGCGCTGGTGCTGTAGCCACACCTCAGGGTGTTGCTCCATGAACTGGACGGCGACTGGATCGGACTTGATCTCCTCGAGAGTCGATCTGTAGTCCTGACGCTCTTCTGCCAGCAAACCACCGTTGGGTGTCCGGTGAACGGTACTCATGCCGATGTTGGCAGGTCCGTTCGAAGGAGATGAGAACTTACTCATGCGGGTCCTCCGTGAAGTCAAGTGTGACAAAGCCTCTAGGCAAACTGCTATTTTTGCAATTCGTCTGTACTCTGTAGCCAATAACTTCCGCTCTGGCCTCAATTTGAGGCTAGGGCGCAAGTCACTGAATTTAGGTATTAAAAAAAGCACCTCGTAGCTGGCTTCAACGTATATTCTTCAGGGCAATCACTTGCAATGACAGTACTTTATACTTCAAATCCAGTTACTAGGTGCCTAGTTAAACTGTTGGGTCGCTATTTACCTGGCAGATTAGCAACCTTTTAAATTGTTAATGACAATATTATACTATAACTATAGGACTTTGTCAAGTTCTATAGGTTTACTTTAAGATTTGACTACTATCGCTAGAGTAGGGTGTTTTGTATTGTAAATATATTTTCAATTAGATTTATATGGGTTTTACAATGCCGTAACGGGAATTAGCCTTCAGGGGTTTCTTCTTTTTTCTCTTCAGAAGCTTTTTCTGCTTCTTCACCTTCTACTTCACCTTTTTCAGCTGTTGCTTCCACATCTTCTGGGGAAACAACTGGTTCTGGTTCTTCTTCTTTCATTTCAGCGTTTTGGACTGTGACAACAACCTCTTCGGGATCGTTGGTAATCTCAACTTTGTCTTTATCAACTTTAAGGTCTTTTATATGGACGCTTTGTCCTACTTCAGTAAGTTTCTCTGCATTAATTGTAATTTGAGCAGGGATATCGGTTGGCAAACATTCCACCTCAATCTCATTAATTGCCTGCAAAATCAGCCCCACACCGCTTTTAACTGCAGGAGATTCTCCTTCCAAAATAACTGGGACATAGGTTGTAATTTTTTCTTTAAGGTTTACTTTGTGAAAGTCTACATGAAGAACTGAATCCCTCCTCGGATCTCGTTGTAAATTATGAATCAAGGATGGATAAACTTCGCTACCAAGTTTGACGTCAATCAATGCCGTTTCTCCTGCTTCTTTAAAAGCTTTTTGAAATTCCTTTAGATCAGCACTAACAGCGATTGATTTGAGATCTTTTCCAAAGATATTTGCCGGTACCTTACCTTCGGCCCGAAGTTTTTTAACTTTTTTGCCTAAAATCTTTCGATCCTCGACTTTGATTGAAGTTCTTTCCATGCAAGATTTATTATAGTGACTCTGTCAAGAAACTTACTTTCGTGGCAACTATTTTTGATTGGAATAGCGGTTGATCACCTCTGGAGAAGTTTTCTTTGTTCGAGATTTTGCCAACGCCCTTACCGTAGCGACTTTCATGGTCTTGATTTCTTCACGAATATCCAAAACATCATCGCTACTTAGCTGATTTGAATAAGTTGTTTGCAAAGTTGGCTCTAGCATATATCTTTCCTCGCTTATGGAGGCAGCAACCATTTGTTCTTTACCGCAATTAGGGCAAACATAGTGCGCAACGAGAGAATCTTCTGACTCTGAGACTATTTCCAAACTTGCCACTCCAAAAGGTGTTTTGCAACTACATTCCCATTCCTTACCAAACTGCTCAACAAACTGCCTGATTACCTTTTTATTCATAATCTATATTTATACAAAGAGTATAACAGAATTTACAAGTGGTTTATTCGAGTGGGTCAACCTCAAGGCTTTTTTCTATTGACGAGATTAGCTGATCCACTTCTCGACTCAAGGATGACAGTTCTTCGGAAAAAAAGGTTTTCTCTGCAAATATTACTGCCGGTATATTTGACCAATCAATCTCTTCAAGTAACAACTGACCTTGCTCAATAGTCTCCTGACTTTTATAAAGATTGACTAAGGCTTCATCAAGTTTATCTTGAGCTTCTTCCTGACTTATGTCTTCCTTAACAGCTGTGTCGATCAATATCTGACTCGCTTTGGCAGTACTGCGAACTGAGGCCGCCAAGTTTATTGAGGCTCCAAAAACCCGATCAAGATTCGCAGAATAGCTACTAAGACCAACTATTTTTAGCAACCAATTAATGTTTTGCAAACTCTGTTCAGCGTTACCAAAATTGTTCTGCGCTTTTAATGAGTTTGCTACGGCTAATTCATTGTGAGCTAGATTAAGATCAACTGTCGCATCTTGTAAATCCTTGGAGGCCAAAAAACTACTGGCTATCATTGAACCAATTGGGTAGAAAATAGTAAATGTTAAAAGTATTAGTGAGAAGCTAAAAATTGCTATTCTCAACCAAAAAGCTTTTTTACTTTTTTGCCCGCTTTCTGACACTATTTTATTAGTTTTTTCCTCACTCTCAACTGCTTTAACAATCTTGACCTCATCAAGTTTGGTTTCTGCTTTGTCTGATTCTTTCGAGTCCTTAATCAGCTTGCTGTGAATGACGCTAGCAATCCCCTCAGCTAGCGTGACTTTGGGGTTCCAAGACAGTTTTTCCTTTGTGTTCTCCAGATCCAAGCGGTAACTTGGAAGTTCAAAACTATCCTGAGTCTTTTTATTCTCTATTTCCAACGGCCCGCTAACTAATTTTATAGTCTGAGCAAAACTCTCTAAGGTAACTTTGTCCCCATTAACCAAAATGAAAATCTCGCCATTAAAATTGCCTATCGAAGCCTTTATCGTACCGAAGATTACATCACTGATAAATGTTGGGTTGATAATATTAAGCCCGTCTCCAAACACCTTTAAATTTTCTTTATTAACAGCGTTTTTGAGTAAATTAGCAATATCGTCTCCCCGATCCAAATTCATTCTTGGACCATAAACATCTTTCAGCCTGATTACCAAGGCCTCTAGGTCAAATTTTTTGAAGTACTCAAAAGTTAGTGCTTCAGCAAAGCGCTTAGCTTCGTGTGTCGACAGTATTTCCTCTCCTTCAGGGCTTTTGCCAAAATAGTAACGTAGCGAACTGCTTGAAATTGCACCGCTGTGGAGATCTGCTGAGGAAAACAGGATAAACTTTGCCTTATGCTCTTTGGAAATTTCCAGTAGCTGTCTTGTACCTAAAGAATTTACTAAAAGTGTGTCGAGCGAGATATTCTTGTTAGGCTTATACTCTTCGATACTAGCGGTGTGGAAACAGTAATCAATTTTTACCCCTTCCCCTAGTCTAAAGTTTGGGTCATTAATATTTGCCTCGATAAAGGTAAAATTTGGAGCTGAGAGAATGTCCTTAAGATTTTCTTTTTTCCCAGTGGAAAGGTTGTCAATACAAATTACTTCAAAATTTTGTGAAATAAGAGTTTCGCAGAGATGAGAACCGACAAATCCAGCTCCACCAACGACCAATGCTGTGGGCTGTTTGTTTTTAATTGGTTTGTTTTGTTTTACTTGGGCAGCTTCCATGGTTAGTTTTGCTTATTCTAGCGAATTTTAAACTGTTGGGGTTTGTCTTACAAGAGTTTTCTAGCACATCATACAGAGTCTTTCCAAGCTTTACTGAATCAAGCGGCCCTTTTTACTTCGTCTAAAATACGGTTTACCTGTGCATCTGCTTCTTTGTTTTTTTCTCTAGGGATATGGAAATAACTTACTAGACCAAAATTAGACTCTAGTAGTTTTACTTTTTCGTAAAGAGGTTTGATGTTTGCATTTTTCACTTTAAACTCTCCATTGAGCTGCTTTACGACTAAAAGTGAGTCTGCAAAAAGATTTATTTGCATATTTGTTGGATTCTCTTGACCTTCCTCTAACAGCCTCTCTAAGGCAATGATAACCGCACTATATTCTGCAAAATTATTCGTATTTACCCCTAAAAATTTCCCGCAGATTAACCGCTCTTTTCCCGCATCAATGACTGCCCCAGCTGCAGCTGGTCCAGGGTTTCCTCGAGAACCTCCGTCAGTAAAGATTATTATTTTTACCATATTAGGAATTTACTTTTTTTTGAGAAAGACCCGTCTATCCGGCTCCTCCCCCTCAGAAAGGCTTTCAAAGTCTGGGAACTGTTCCGAGATTATAACGTGCACCTCTCGTCTCTCAGAAGAATTCAGCGGTGGAAGACCAATTTTCTCCTCCACACCTTCCTCCAATTGCTCTACAGTATGGTCAATCATTTCTTTGAGAGTATTGTTACGCTCTGCTCTCCAATTACCAATATCAACAATCACTCTCTGCCACTCGCCTTCTTGAAGCTTTTTATTTAACATGAGTGATAGTAGCAACTGTAAACTATTTAAAGTCTCCCCGTGAAAGCCGATCAATGCTCCTAAATTTTCCCCGTCGATTTTAACTTTGATAGTGTTATCTTTTTCCTCGATATCAACAGCTGCGTCAAGACCAACTTGATCAAGAATTTTAGACAGATACTCTTTGATTAACTCTTTTGCAGAAACTTTAGCCATGGTTTCAAACCTCCTAAACCGGAAATATAATATTGCTGGATCACCCCTGTAAAGGTACTAACTAACCAATAAAGCGCTAACCCGGAAGGAAAGAAAGTTCCGCTAAAAAGGATAATTATCGGGAACAAGTAAACTAACTGACCTTGGGAAGAAGTTAGTGCTTCAGTCAGATCCTCTTTCTCCCCGACTTCTTTTTTGGAGTCTGTTTTTTCCAGGGGGATTGGCTCTGGTAACATCATCCGGGATTGTATCAAGGTCGCAATCGCCGTAAGCACTAACATAATCCCTGGGAGGTCAAAGCCGATACCAGAGATCCTAAACGTATCTGGTTTAGCTAAATCCCAACTCAAAAAATGATTCTCTAAACCAGCCTTTAAAAGTCCTGTTAGGGAGTTCAGTAGAATGATTGCAACCACCAGTTGGACGATTGCAGCGAGACAACCAATCGCTGGGTTAAAACCAGCTTCTTGAAAAAGCCTCTGTTGCTCTTCCATCTGACGACGTCGATCGTCCTTGTACTTTTTCTTGATAGCGTCAAGTTTTGGCTTTAGATCTCTTTGAAGTTTTATTTGCTGATGGCTACTTTTAAGTAACGGGAAGAAAACCACGCGACTAATTACCCCAATGAAGATAATCGTTATCCCAAGATTGTTCCCAAAAACTTTAGTTAAAGATACTAGTAAATCAACAAATATATCCATTTTATTTTACTGGGTCGAAGCCTCCTTTAGAAAAAGGGTTGCAGCGTGCAATTCTTTTAGCTCCCAAAAAACTGCCCTTGATTATACCATAGCGCTCTATCGCCTCATATGTATAGGCCGAGCAGCTTGGGCGGAAACGGCAAACGCTTACTGGAAAGTTTTTAGATATATAGTTTTGGTAGAACTTTATTAAGGCTAGTGCTGATTTCTTCATCTGTCGCTTTAGCTATATTTGGATAAACGATTAGGATTACTTCTACTGTAGCGTCCAACTTCTCTAACTTATCGTAAAAAAAGGCGGCTAGTCGACGTCTAATTCTGTTTCTAATAGTGGCTTTCCCGACCTTTCCACTAATAATAAACCCAATTTTACAGTTTTTTGCATTATCGTTTTTCTTGCCAATTATTTTGAAGAACTCTCCTTTCAGTTGAAAGTCAGGTTCTTTTCGACTCCATTTTGTAGGAATTTTAAGCCGGTTGGCTCTTGGTAACATACATTAAACAGCAAGGCGTACTCGCCCTTTGCTTCGTCTGCGTTTGATTACTTTTAGCCCATCGTTTGTACTGGCTCTGTTTAGAAACCCGTGTTTGCGAGCGCGTTTTCTTTTCTTTGGTTGGTAGACTCGTTTTGGCATAAGCGGTTGGAGTATAAAATAACTTCCTAGCAGTGTCAACCTAAAAAACCATTCCTGACATAGAAAAGACTATTTATATACAATTGACGAATGTGGATAACTCTACTTATTATGTTTACTACTTTGATTTAACCTATTCCTGCTTCTTTAATTAAATGGATAAAAAAACTCTCTGGAATGCAGTCATCGCCGAACTGCAACTATCAATCTCTAACGCGAATTTTCAAACCTGGTTTAAGGGGAAAACTGATATTGTTGCTTGGACTGATAATCAGATAGAGATTGGTTGCAATTCCACTTATACCAAAGATTGGTTGGATCAACGTTATCACGGACAACTAAAATCGATCATTGATCGTTTAACAGAACAAAAAACTACTTTGGTTTTTTCAGTGGCAAAGGACTTGGTAGGAACTGCAGTAGCTAAATCTCCTAAGAAATTTGATGATGGTACTTCTTCTCTCTTTACTGAACAGAAGGATCTCGATGCTTTTCAGGAAAAGGTTAGTTCTGCTAATTTAAACCCAACCTACACTTTTGAGACTTTTATAGTTGGATCTAGCAATCAATTGGCCTTTGCAGTCGCTCAAGCAATTGCTGAGAACCCAAGCAAAGCTTATAACCCCTTTTTCGTTTATGGTGGAGTTGGTCTGGGAAAAACCCATCTCATGCATTCTATTGGTCACCAGTCTTTGAAAAAAACCCCTTCGAAAATAAAGGTACTCTACTGCACTTCTGAGAGCTTTACAAATGAGATGATCGAAGCGATTCAGAACCGCCGTACTAAAGAATTTCGCAGTAAATATCGCGGCGTGGATATTTTGATAATTGATGACATTCAATTTATTGCTGGCCGAGAAACCACACAAGAAGAGTTTTTCCACACCTTCAACGATCTCTACGCCAACGGCAAACAAATTATTCTAAGTAGTGACCGACCACCCGCTGATATTGCTAAGCTAGAGGAGCGGTTACGCAGTCGTTTTGAAGGTGGTATGATCGCTGACATTCAACAACCAGATATTGATATGCGAGAGGCAATATTACTTTCGAAAATCCAGCGTCAGAATCTTGATATCCCGCAAGAAGTTATTCACTATTTAGCTCAAACTGTTTCTTCCAGTGTCCGAGACTTGGAGGGGTCTCTACTTCGAATTGTTACCCAAGCAAGCCTCAACAACACCAGTGTTTCTCTAGAATTGGCAAAAAGTTTTATTTCCCAAAAACAAGGCCGAGGTGTTGGGGTAAAACTAAGCCCGAAGGAAGTCGTTGAGTTAATTTGTAATTACTTTAATATCAGGCTTACTGACCTAAAAGGTGTTAGCCGCGTTGCTAAACTTGTTCTTCCTAGACAAGTAACTATGTATCTTTTACGAAAGGATTTAGGCCTGCAATTTGAGAACATTGCTCAACTTCTAGGCAAGAAGGACCACACCACAGTAATGCACGGTGTTGATAAGATTGATAAAAATGTGGAGAAATCGGAAAAATTACGTGGTTTAGTTGAGGATATACGCTCCAAAATGTACAACTAGGGTATCTGTCCACAAGTTATACACAGTCTTGTCCCGACATTACACGAAGAGTTTTTCGCAAAAACATACCCGAAAGCACAAGGCTCTAAGAAGAATCTTATCAACTTATCCACAGCACCTACTGCTACTACTTTCTTTTAATATATACTAGTAGTTATGACAACGCTTTTAAAAGACACCTTTCAAAAAGGGGTTTCTATAGTAAATCGATTCGTTTCACTTAGACCCTCAATACCGGTTTTAGGTAATATTTTTTTCTCTGCTGAAAAAGGGAAAGTTATTTTAAGAGTTACCAACTTAGAAACATCAATTGAGATTGTTTTATCTGCAAAAACAGATAAAGAATTCGAAACGACAATCCCGGCTAAGCTCTTGACCGAGTTTTTAAATACAGTTAGAGGGAAGGAAGTCACGATAGAAGCGGAAAAGGAAAATATAATTTTAAGTACTACTGATACCAAAGGTACGATTGCCACAATTTCAGCAACCGAGTTTCCAAAACCGCCGTTTTTAGAAACAAAAAAGGATTTAGCAAAGTTCGAGACAAATAGCATTTTTCAAAACGCTACTAAGGTAGCCTTTGCTGCTTCTCAAGACGAAGGTAAGCCAGTCCTGAACAGTATTTATTTGAAAAAGGAAGACGATAAGCTGGCCTTAGTCGCAACCGATGGGTTTCGTTTGGCAAAACAGCTTCTTACAGAAAAAACAGAGGTAGACGAAATTTTAGTACCGGCCAGAACTTTTGTTGAATCCCTTAAAGTTGCCGCTGAATTGGAAGAAGCTGAAGTTGGGATAACTAGTGATAAGAACACAAACCAGCTTTTGATTATCGGAGAAAATTTTCAAGTAGCAACCCGTTTAATTAGTGGGGTTTATCCAAACTACAAGCAAATAATACCTAACAACTTTCCTACCAATATAAGTATATCCCGCGAGGAGCTTTTGGCAGCTGTAAAGACAGCAGCAGTTTTTGCTCGTGATCTCGGTAATGTTGTAACCTTAACCGTAGACAAAAAGAACACAGTGACACTTAGCGCTACAACACTTCAGATTGGCGGGGGTACAACTCGCGTGGATGCGCAAGCTGGTGGGGAGGAGTTGAAAATTTCATTCAACTCACATTATTTTCTAGATGGCTTAGCGGCTCTCAAATCAGAGACAATCACAGTAGACTTCAGCGGCGCTTTAAGTCCAGCTTTAATGACCGGTAAAGACGAACCGAATTTCACTTACATTGTTATGCCAGTTAAATCGCAGAAGTAAATGTTTCTTCAAAAACTTTCGCTTGTAAATTTCCGAAACCTTGGAAATCAGCAATTGAATTTCAAGAATAAAATTAATGTTTTTTTTGGGGACAATGCTCAAGGCAAAACAAATCTACTTGAAGCGATCTATTTAATTGCTTCAGGAAAATCTTTTCGAACACGAATTGATCATGAACTTATCAAGTGGGGTCAAAGCGAGTGTCGCTTGCAAGCCCAAGCGGGTTTTTTAGATATAGAGGTAAAGATTAGGCAAACAGATAAGGAATTGTTGATAAATAGCCAAAAGAGTCGGGTAACCGAACTGATTGGAAGTTTTATAGCAATTCTGTTTACCCCGACCGATATTGAGATTATTAGTGGATCTCCAGACAGGCGCCGTAAATTCTTAGATCAGATTGGAGCAGTGCTAGACAAGAAATACTTAGTAGACATAATTCAACTAAGTAAAGTTTTAAAAAACAGAAACCAACTTCTTTGGCAGCTCAAAAATGGGAAAAAAATTGACCTTGAAGTCTGGAATCGACAGCTTGTGGAAATTGGCTCTCGAGTTTGGGTATTTCGAAGAGCACTAATTGATAAACTTAATATTGAATTAAAAACTCTAGGTAAAAAGTTAACCGACAATAGCTTAGAGGTGATTTATGAACCAGCATTGAAATTTCAAGACATCAGGGACTTGAAAAAAGATTACTCCGAAAAGTTAACCTCTTTAGGTAGGGAGGAGGTGAGTAGAGGGATAACTTTAATTAGCCCCCAAAGAGACGATTTTAGGATTATTTCAGAAGAGTTGTTGAACGAAAAAATTATAAGTAAGGATCTAGCTATTTATGGATCTCGGGGTGAACAACGATCAGCTGCTCTTGCGCTCAAACTAAGCGAAGTTAGCTTAATTGAAAAAGAAAAAAATGAGTCACCTGTACTCCTTTTAGACGAGGTTTTGAGTGAGCTTGATAAGAGACATAAGGAACTGTTGTTTAAGGAGATCAAAAGAGTCCAAGTTTTTATTACAACCACTTCCATGGATAACCTAACAACAGAAAGGGTTGGTCCAATAGAAAAATTCCAAGTTATTGATGGAAACATTATTAGTAGCTAAGTTTGGCTACCATCTTCCCTGGCCGCCAATTCCTGTGGGTTTGAGGTGATTAGATAGTGTTCGTGTGGAGCAGCCTGAACCCTGATAGCCACATGGTTGTTACCGGCGAAAAACAAACCTTCCCCTACATCAGCTGCTAGTAGTAAGTTCCTCTCTCCTTCTGAAAGATAGAAAGTTTCAACAACTTGCTCTATCGATGCCGAGGACTGTTTTAGAAGAATCTGGATCGATGAGTTGGTAACAATGGCTTTGCCGTAATCGCTAGCCAGAAAGTCTTCGACATCTTGGGTGACAGTCGTTAGACCTAAATAGTATTTTCGGGCTCGCTTAGCGATCGAATAAATGAAAGACGCACTGTCAGGGTGTTTCATCATATACCAAGCTTCATCAACAAGTAGTAGCCGTCGTTTACGATCCTTTTTAATTTTGGTCCAAATATAATCAAGAATGACAAACATACCCACTGGTCTTAGTTCATCTTCCATATCGCGAATAGAGAAGACCGTAAAGGTGTTATTGATGTTTATCGTTGATTGCTGGTCAAAAATCCCGGACAAAGAACCTTTGATAAACTTTTCTATCCTTTCAGACATTCCACGAGCTTCTGGTTCAGCACTATTGAGTAGAACCTCATAGAGATCTTCAAGTACTGGAGGGGCTTTGGTTTGAGTAGCTGGGTCTGGAGTAATTCCCTTGAGCTTATAAGTGGTGATCAAGGCTCGGTCAAGTATCGCGTCCTCAGTTGGAGTCAAATTTCCCAGAATGACTCTAAATAAAGAATGGAGGGAAAGAATTTTTAGACCTAGTTCATTTTCTCCTTCTTCAAAAACTCCAGAAAGATCAAAAGGATTGATTTTTGACGAAGTGTTTACTGAAAAATTGATATACTCCCCACCGATGGATTCACATAAGGCTTTATACTCATTCTCAGGGTCAATGATTATTATCTCAGTTCCCAACATCAGACTTCTAACTGCTTCAAGCTTGGTTAGGTAACTTTTCCCAGCTCCACTTTTTGCAAAAATAACACTGTTGGCATTTTCCAGCGAAAAACGGTCAAAGACTATCAAGGAACCATTATGCTCGTTGATCCCATACATAATACCCTCATTAGCAGTTAACTCAGACGAGGTAAACGGAAATGTTGTGGCTAGAGAGGTTGTATCCATGTTCCTTGTAACTAGTAGTTTATCGGTAAAAGTCGGTAGGGTTGTTTGAAAACCAGCCTCTTGCTGGAGGGTTGCGTGCTTCGTGACAATTAAAAGAGCGCCCAATGTAGATTCAACTTGCTTGGTCACATTGTTAAGCTCATCGAGGTTTTCAGCGGGGATTGTTATATAGAAAGAAAATTGGAAAAAACGTTCAATGCCAGCGACAAGTTGCTCTTGCAGAGATTGGGCGTCTTCCATGGCGATTCTGACCGCTGGGTCGACGACTCTACCCTTTTCCAAATCTCCGTTGACAGTTGCCTCCATCTCAGCGATTTTACGCCTTAAGTCATCAAGAATACCCTTTGCCTCGACGGGGTAATAATAAAAAGCTAGGTCAAGAGTGTGGTCAAAATTAATGACTGGAGCCAGCCAGTTGGCTCCAACGAATCTTGGATAGCCAGAAACAAATAGAGTTCTGTAAAACAACTCACCAACCCGAATATAGTCAAATTCAACCTGCAAAGCGGGTGGTGCGATAATATCTTTTACATCAACCATACCTCTTCCAAGAGTAGCAGAGGCCTGATCACGGGTTTTTGCCAGCTCCATCTCTTCTTTTGTGAGAGGGTTTTTTTTACCACCAAGTGAAAATAAAGCCATTATTGACTTCCTCCACTAGGTTCTGGTTCACTCGGACCACTTGGTTGCAAGGCTGGTTCGACTATCGGAGTAGTGTATTCTTGAGTATTAAGAGCCGCCTTTTGCTCACGAGAAATATCTGCGTTATAAAGATCATAGAAGAATTCGACTAACTCCTCAGTAGTAAGAAGTCTCGCTCTGACTCCAATTCGAGAAACTTGTTTAGTCAAATGCTCTATTTTGGGACCTAAATTTGTTTTAGCTTTTTCTAGAGTGTGCCACTTGTCCTCGACCGGTTCCTTTTTCTTAATTAAGCTAGGGAGAGTCAAAGCTTGGGTCAGAGTAGTTGAAGCATAAGGAATAACGATATAAAAACGCTTATCAAGAATTTGATTTTTAGAAACCAAATCCCGAATAAAGTTGATGTAAAGCTCGATCTGATTTTGGAGCCTTTGGTTAATTGCTTTGTTCTTGGCTTCATCAAGAAGTCTCAAGTAGCTGGAAATATCCAACCGCTTTGAGCGGACCAATACTTGAATTGGATAGGTAAGGGAGTTTAACAAGGCGGCGTAAGCAAAAATCATTGCATCTTGTTCACGTTCCGAGAGAAGGTCAAAATTAACAGCCGTGGTCTGGAGAATAACGACAGCGTTCCCATTTTTTAGAATAACAATATCGTCCCGAATGTCCTCGATATCTAAGTGTTGTTGAGTTGAAGCAGTTGGTTTTTTGGCAGCCATTGGTTTATCTCTCTTGCGTTATTTTGATTTTACTTCAATTGGTTGCATGATTGTACCATTAACATCGACTTCCATAATATCAAAATCATAACCCTCTTTTTCAAGTTCGAGTGTATAAGTACCATTTGGAACCGCCGTTGAAAGGGCAAATTGACCAATTTTATTAGTCTTAAGAGCCCTAACTGGTTCTCCAGTAAGATCTTTAACGATAATTACTACAGTTGGTAAAAGCAAGCCTTTAGCATCTTTCACAATACCGTTAATTATATTTGGCACGGTTGGTGTATTGGGTAGCATTTTGCCGTAAGCTGGTTGAGCCTTGATCACTGGTCTGGCAACCGTTGCCGCTTTTCTTGCTTGTGCTTCTCTTTCTAAATCCTTAATCTCCGAAATTACCTTGGCTTTTTCCTCAGGAGAACGTTGGTTCCGCTGCTCTATTTTCAGCGTTTCTATTTTTTGCTGCACCGGTTGGTTTGCAGTTTCTGTTTGGGCGGTGGTTGTAATTGGTTTAGACTCAGAAGCTGACAGTAAGCTTTGTAACTCATTGTTGATGCGACGTCTTTCTGCAGCTGCTTTTATTTCATCAAATTGTCGGCTAACCACCGACTCGGTCTCGAGATTTTGAAGTTTTTGAAGCAATTCAGTTCGTTTTTCCCCAGGTAAGCTAGCTAGTTTTTGCGGGTCTATTGTAGTCAAATCGGATTTTAGTTTTCCAAAGGATTCTTTCAAAGCAGCTTCAGAAACTACTGGCTCGGTAGAAGTAGGTTGGGTTGGGAGATTGTTCTCGGGATTTCTGGTTGGCTGTTGACTAGACTTAACCTCCGCTAGTTTGGCTAAAGCTTGCTCTTCCGCCTTTTTCCTAGCCTCTTCTCTTTTTGCAGTCTCACGCGCTTCTCTCTCGGAATCCTCTTTTACAGCTTGGTCAAGAATTTGTTTTTCGATCTCGGCTTGGCTAATAGTTACATTTACTATTGGTTGGACTGATCCTGAAACTGGTGGTGTTACTGGTAAAGGCACAGAACCGTCTTTAGAGAGGTTAAGCGAGACTTGGGTTGGTTTTACCCCCACATTACCCTCAGAGATTATTTCCTTAACAATACTTTCCAAATCCTCTTTTGATGGTTCGGAAGGCTTTATAGTTTGAAGTTCCTGAGGTCGCTGGTCTTTTAGTTCTTCCTTGATGATACTTTTAATCTCTTCAACTGAGGGTTTTACCAAATTTGGCGTTTCTTTCAAAGTTTGACTAAGGGCTTCTCTGACCGAATCTTGGCTAGGTTGGATACTCGGAAGCTCCTTTTGAATCCCTTCCCGTATAAGGTTGGTTTGTGTTTTAAGAGTGTTCTCGACCGCTTTTTGAATATCACTAGCATCCGCTTTCCCAACCAGCTCTTTGTTTTCCAAAGTCTTGTCAACCAAGGTTTTCAAGGTTTCTTCTGAGGGTTTAATATTCGGTTGCTCCCGACGAAGCGCCTCTTGAACAAGATTTTTTACCGCTTCAAAAGAAGTGGTCTGCACCTCTTTGATTACAGTAGGTCCAGGGGTATTTGTAGTCTCACCCGGTTGCAACTCTCTTGTTATTAGGTTGGCTTGAACAGTAATTGGCTTTTCTGAAGCCGGACCAGTGCTCGGTTGGATCGAGGCAACCTTGAGGTTGGTACTGACATCAATTGATTTAATTGCCTCAGACTTTGAATGTTGCTGACTAATCGTACTTGGTTTTAGGTTAACATCAATTATTTGAGTAGGGCTTTCAACTGGTTTTGTTTGGGGTAAACTTGGTAATGGTGACATTTTGATTTCGATTGGCTTTGGTTTGTGATGATCTTTGTCATGCTTATCTCGATGTCCGGATAATCTGTCCACTTGAGACTCAAGCCAATCAGTTTTCTGCTTAAGATATTTCAAAGCAATTGTGTGACTGTTAATCAAATTGTTAAGAGCCACTCTCCAATCAGAAACCGCTTGAAGCATCTGGCGGTCAACTTCGATTTTTTTCTCGATTGTCGAGAGCTCGTGCAGATTACGTTCTTTTTCCAAATCAGCAACCGTTCGGTCCATATAGTTAACCTCTTTGTTTAGTAGACCAATCTCTGACTCTAGTTTGTTGATATGGCTTTTGTAATCAGTTACGGAAGGCAAATTTGGTAACGGTTGTTTTTGCTGTACATCAGGTTTGGTAGTGGCAATGCTAGGCCTTTCTAAACTAGGTGTGGTAGGTGTACTTGCTTGAATAGTTAGAGGTTTGGGTTTAACTACTTGAGAAGCTTCGGGTTGAATCGGCTCCTTTGAAACGACGCTTTCTGCAACTGGTTTTGATTCGATTAAGGATCGTAAATGCTCTCGACTTGGTTGAGACGCTGGTTCAGTTGGAGCTGGTCGGTTGATGCTTTGCGAAGGAATAAATTTAGCTTCGCTATTAGGTTTACTGACAGGAGTTTCTGTCTTTACGATCTCCGGTGCTGTCTGAGGCGCGGTCGGTTTCGGAACTGTATTTTGCTTTGTAATTTCTTCGGAGATGCGTTTCTTTATTTGTTCAAAAAGTGTTTTATTCAAAGTCTCCAGCTGATTTTTTAGGACCTCATTTCGAGCTTGGATGCGTAGTTGATTTTCTTGAGGTTCTGCTTGTAGCACAGGTTTTACTAAAGGTTGCAAATTAGACGAGGTAACATACGGAGCTGTATTTGCGACCTCAGTTTTAGATTTTGGTGGGACCAGCGTATTCATGGTACTAGTGACCTTAGCTTTTAGTTGTGAGTGGAGATTGTCAGAGATTTCTATAGTTTTGGTTCCCGTGACCTTTAGTTTCCCACCTTCAGCGACTACTCCAGGAGACACTGGTCTCGTATGAGTATTTTTTACTGGACGAACAAAAACTGTTTTATCGGGCAAAGCCACAGTCGCAACTGGATTGAAACCGACCCCGCCAGCGATTTTTGCTGGCGCGACGGTTGAATGTTCCACTACAACTCGCGGTTTTTCAGTTGGTACAAAGCGATGAATTTTAGTTTCACTACTACGATACTTTGGGGGAACTGGTTTATTTGGATTTGGGCTTAGGTCGTCCATCTTAAATTTTTATTTTCCAGCAACTTCATTCATGCGGCGAAATCTAGGTAAATTCTGCTCAGGTGCTTCTGTTAAATTTGACTGTTTTGGCTCAAGATTTGGTGAACGGAAAACCTGTCCCTGCGTTTCCGCAAGCGGGAAATCCAGTTGGGACAATCGTCGATCTTCATTAATATCGACCAAATGTTTGTTGTCAGGTTTTTTGTGACT
>JANWIZ010000031.1 GCA_025449635.1 Patescibacteria group bacterium | reverse complement strand
TTAAATCTCGCGTAACTCCGCCTCTTTATTACGAAAGATTTTCTCGACTTCAGATGTCATATCGTCCGTCACCTTTTGAATATTATCTCCATGCCTTTTGGCATCATCTTTGGAAATTTCTCCATTTTTCTCTTCTTTTTCAATTCGATCCATAGCTTCACGACGAATTGAACGAATTGAAACTTTAGCGGCTTCGCTTTTTTCAGAAACAATTTTTACTAAATCAGCCCGTCTTTCCTCATTCAATTGTGGAACCGCTACACGAATTAAATTGTTTTCTATTTGCGGATTGAAACTCATTCCAGAGTCTCTGATCGCTTTAGCAATGGGTTCGGAGTTGTTTGGGTCCCAAGGTTGAACCAATAACAATCGTGGCTCTGGAGCACTGACACTAGCAAGTTCCTTAATCGTCATCGTTTGACCATAGACTGATAACTTTACTCCTTCGATCAAACTTGGCGCTGCCCGACCAGAACGAACACCCAAAAGCTCTTCAAGAAAATGCTCAATTGCTTTTTGCATTTTTTCTCTGGTTTCGTGAAGAAGTTGTTCCATTATTATGAAGTATATAGTATTTCGTATTTCGTATCTAGTATTTACAAGGAAATTTATTCACCCAAAGAAAATCGAGCGATTTTTTTTATTTGAACATTTTCACCAGTTTTGGCAATTACTTCAGTAAGTAGCTGCTTAACAGATTTACTCGTATCTCGAATATAGTCTTGCTCTATAAGTTCCTCAACACTCGTAGGATTCATAGCAGCAACTTGCATAGCAAGTTCTTTTGCTAAATTTTTAAACTCTTCGGTTTTAGCGACAAAATCAGTTTCGCACGCCAAATAAACCATTGATCCTACCTTACCACCAGCGTGAACATATGTTTCTATCACACCCTGACCAGTTTCACGCTTGCTTCGTTTAGCCACAGCGGCTTCACCACTTGTTTGCAGAATTTCTTTAGCTTTCGCTTCATTTCCCTTTGCTTCTAGTAACGCTCTGCGTACATCCATTACACCAGATCCAGTTTCCTCACGTATCTTTTTGACTAACTCAGCACTTATTTCCATAATTTTATTTCTCCTCCTTCTTAGTTTTCTTAGTTGTTTTCTTTACTTTTGCTTCTTTTTTCTCTTCAACCGCTTCAGCTTTCTTAGCCTCAGTTTTAGCTGCTTTTTCCTCAATTTTTGCCCCCAAACCTTTACCTTCCTCGTAAGCATCAGCGATAGTTTTAACCAGAATGTTGATAGATTTAATAGCATCATCGTTTCCTGGGATCGGATGATCTATTACCGTTGGATCCGCATTACTGTCAACAACAGCTATGATTGGAACACCAACTTTTTTGGCTTCAAGTACAGCGTTTTCTTCTTTACGAGAATCGACAATAAAAATCGCATCTGGCAAAACTTCCAAACCACGAATACCTCCAATAACTCTAATTAGTTTATCCGCGTCTCGCGTCATCATAAGTTGCTCTCGTTTTGTGAATTTATCGTTTTTGGAGTTTTCTTCAAGTTCAATTAATTTTTTCAAAGTTTTTGTGATGGTCTCGAAGTTGGTAAACAAACCACCCAACCAACGAACTGTCAAATACATTGCTCCGACTCTCTCAGCTTCAGTTTTGACAATTTCGACAGATTGTTTTTTTGTTGAAAGAAAGATAATTTTACCGTTTTTCTGACCAATGCCTTTAACAAATTCAACTGCTTTTTTCAAAGCTTCTTCGGTTTTTTCAAGATCGATAATATGGATTTTCTCTTTAGCAGTAAAAATATAAGGTGCCATCTTTGGATTCCAACGTTTTGTTTCATGACCAAAGTGCACTCCTGCTTCAAGTAATTCTTTTAAACTAGGTAATTTTGACATAAAGCCTCCTTAAACCTCCGCTCTTTTGCCCACTAACTAGTGGGAGGAAGTTTCTAAATAAGAGCGTGTGTATTTATTGACCGCAACTGAGTATACCAAAGGTAGTCAACAAAAAGAAAGAAGCCCAATGAAAAGTCATAAGGCTTCAAATGTTTTAGTTTGCACGAATAATGTCAAATTGATCTTTTTTAAAAACTCCTTCTTTTATATCGATAGCATACCTACCGCCTACACATCCTAGACAAAGCTCAGAAATTCCAATAGCAGATACAAGTTCTTCTACTGACAGATAACTTACAGAAGCAATTTGCCAGAACTTTGCTAAAATCTCTTCTATTTCTTTTTTACCTAAGCCTCTACCCAAACGAGCGGCAATCAGTTCCCATTCTGTCGCCATATCAATACCTAGGTAACACGGTTTGAAAATAATAGGAAAGGTACTACGAAGATGTATCTCTGAGGCACCCGCTTTGAGTAAAAGCTGAATAACGCGGTTGGTTGAGTTACCTCTAACAACCGAGTCCTCAACAACAACTAACCTCTTACCGGCAATCATTTCGAGAGTCGAGTACTTTAGATCATAATCCCGTTCTCTCTCATCCTGATTGGGATTAAGGAAAACCCGCTTATTTTGGTTGGAAATTATCAGATGTGCTGAGGGAATTCCGCTTTCATGGGAAAAACCATCAGCGGCATACAAACCACTACGAGGAACACCAACAACCAGATCAACGTCAGCAGGATAGCTTTGGGCCAACAACTTGCCAGCTCGATAGCGAACAGCTCCTGCTTCGAGACCTGAAAACTTAGAGTCCGGACGCATAAAATAGATCCACTCAAAACTACAGTTACCAATAGGTTGTTTTTCAACACTAGGATAAGAACTTAAGCCGTTTTCTTTGTCAAAAACAACTATTTCACCAGGTTCTACTTCCCGCAAATACTCTGTCGGAAGATTGTTAAAAACTCCAGACTCAGAAGCGACTGCATAGTAACCATCCGTCTTTGCAATCGAAAGGGGTCTGATACCAAACGAATCTCGAGCAACAATAATTGAGTGTTTCGTAAGAATAACCAAACAGTAAGCCCCCTGGATTTTTCCCATAACAAATCGAAGCCGTTCAACCCAATCTTCTCCAGGTGCCCTTACTAAGAGTTGAGCGATTACCTCACTATCAGTGGTTGTTGTAAACTTTACACCTTCTTCAAGAAGCTCTCTACGCAACTCAACAGCATTAATTAAGTTTCCATTATGACCTAAACAAATTTCTCCGTTTGGACCGGAAACTTTCAGAGGTTGTACGTTGGTAACACTATCTTTACCAGTAGTTGAATAGCGCACATGACCGATACCAGCAAAACCTACCAATTCTTCCACAGATTCTTCTTTAGGGAATACTTGAATTACCAATCCCTGATCTTTCTTTAGAAAAAATCCTTCTCCATCAGTTGTTGCAATCCCAGCTCCCTCTTGCCCTCGAGTTTGCTGACCGTCAAGACTACGAACTGTCAGCCAGGCAACGTTACGACCAGGAGCTAAAATACCAAAAAGCCCACACTCGTGATGTGCTTCACCCTCCAAGGCAAACCCCCTTTCAGAATTGTTAATGTGCGATTGTTAAATGATTTTTTCTGATTTAAGTTTTTGGACTATTTCTTGATGAATTTCTGCTTTGGAACGAAGTTTCTTGTGACTATCTATACAGTTTATAACCAACCAATGTTTATTGGCTTTTGCAAGCTTCAAGTAAGTTTTACGCGTTTCCTCTTGCAAATCTCTTTGCTCTAACAAATCTTTCTTTCTATCTTTAATTAGCTCTAAAGAGATATCCACAGGCATATCCAAAAGCAAAACAACATCTTCTTTTGGAGAATTATTAGTTTTGTACTCAAGCTCATTTAACCAGTTTAAAAATTTCTTTTTTTTGGGGGGTTTTATTCTAGAAGATTGATGTGCCATAGTTGAAGGGACATAACGATCAAAAACAACAATCTCTCCTTTTTTCTTCTTATTAATAATATCTTCGGCAACAGTAGATCTATCAAAAGCGTAAGGTAAGCTAGCAAAATAAGGACTAATCTCCTCAATCTTTCCGAAGTCCCCTTTTAAAAAATCCTCAACCATTTTCCCAAAAATTGTTTTCTGATATTGTGGGAATTTATAGAAACTAAAACTTTTTTCAATTTTTGCTAAGTACTCTTTCAAAAGCTCTACTTGAGTACTTTTGCCAGTTCCGTCTATTCCTTCAAAATCGATTATTTTTCCATGCATAATATTTAGTTAATCAGAATTGATTTTTTGCCTTTTTTAATATAGCGCTTTGGGGCTGGAATTGATTCACTTTTTTCAATCTTTTCTTCTGTTTTTGAACTATCTAGTTCGATTCGACGATCCTGCTTCCAATTCTTCAATCCATAATTCAAGGCTATCTCAGCCTTTTGTAACTCAGCTCCGAAATCGAGTGCATGAGAAGACATAGAAAGTAGTTCCCACTCAGCAATTTGCTTGATCACTTCTTTGGCAGTTTTACCGTGAAACATCGTCAACTCAGTCGACATATCAGCTGTCATTAGTTTGGCGATTATTAGTTCGTTTTCCCAATCCAACTCTACCAACCAATTACCTCTAGGATCTTCTTGAAAATGAAATCCTGGTTTGTATACTGCAGTTTCCTTAATATAATATTTATCAAGTAGCTCCTGTGCTGTTGCCCAATCATCAGCGTACATGTGAGCACTGTGAGTAATCATTGCTAGCTTACCTAAAGGATAACCTCCCGAATCGGCAATTTCTTTTTGAAGTTTACGAGCCGCAAACATATTTCTCGGCCAACCATGAAACATATCCTGAGATCGTACATGAACTGTCATGAAAAGTTTTTTGTCCTGAACACCACAAATTATCTGTGTGATGCAGGGTGTGTCACCAGTGTTAGCTGCACCCCAATCAACTTTTACATTGTAAAGTGAGGCGATCATTTTTTTACTATCGGGGCGCGTTTGCAGCAATTTCTTTATTTCTTCAATCTGATTAATCCCATCAATATTGCGCATCCGATCACCATAGTTGTAAGCCATTCCAGGAATTCTTCGGGCTGTTAACCATTCGGGATAATAAGCCTTCAATTCTTGCATTGTGAATGGCAAGTATTCGGGGAAATATTCATTTTCGCTATCTTCTCCAGTAACAATTGCATTCAGATTCAGCAGTTCCTTGAGCTCGTTGGTTGTGGCATAGCGAGTACTCTTAACTCGACCGTATTTGGTAACCATATTCAAAACCTTCAACCAAAGGCTAGCAACCTTTGG
>JANWIZ010000030.1 GCA_025449635.1 Patescibacteria group bacterium | reverse complement strand
TGTTTTATAAAGTCGGTTCGGAAGAGATGGCGCAGGATTTGACACAAAATACTTTTTTAAAAGCGTTAGAGAAAATTGCACAATTTAAGACAAATACAAATTTTAAAGCCTGGCTTTACACGATTGCCAGAAATGAAATCATTGATTTTTATCGAACTAAGAAAAGAACAATTGATCTTGACCGGGTTTCAGAATTAGTTTTCGAAGACCATATTAGCGATATTTTTGCCAGAGATTCGCTAGAAAAAGTCTGGCTAGCGTTAAAAAAATTGACTAGAGAAGAACAAGAGGTTGTAATACTACATTCGATTGAAGACCTGAGTTTCGATGAAATAGCGCAAATAACAAGAAAAACCTCCGGTTCACTGCGAATTTTGAAATATAGAGCCTTAATAAAATTAAAAAAAGTACTGAACAATGTTAAATAATAGTTTTGCAAAAATTGAAGATAAACTTCGCGCTCTAAGAGGTATCAAGCCTGACAAGAACTGGAAAACAGACACCAGGGCTTTTTTGATTGGCTCAGACTACCGTCAATCAAGCTTTCAAACTAAAGTTAGATTTGCCTCAATCGCGTCAATTATGGTGGTGTTTTTGCTCGGCTCAACTTCGATCCTTGCCGCCACTAGTTTACCAGGAGAGTTTTTCTACCCAGTCAAAAGAACTGTTGAGAAAATTCAGCTAAATCTTAGCCAAAACGGCCAAAAACTATCTCTCCAACAAAATCTTGCCGAAAAACGGATTCTTGAATTAACAAAAATCGTTCATCAAAATTCTCAAAGCTCAAAACAAGCAATAAGTGAGGTTGAAAATTCCATTAGTGCTATTAAAAATCAAGTTTCTAATGAACAAGACAAAATTGCCTCTCTAGTCGAATCCGGGGAAAACACGGAACAAATAAAAACAAGCTTGACTCAATTAGTTCCTGAAATAGAAGCACGTCAAGTACAACTTGAGCAAATTGAAAAAACCTTGTCAGTCCAAGAACAGACTAGAATTCAAACAATTATTAGCAATCTTGAGGATATAAAAAGCGAAATTACCACAGTTGTGACAGAACCTGAGGTCAAAGATATCGAGTTGCAAGAAAAACCACAAAGTTTATCTCCCAGCAATAATTAACCTGTAACAAATTTTTTTCAAAATCGTTTTATCTCTAAAGGGGGTGAAAATATGATTAAAAAAATTACATTTAGCGCCGCAACTCTTGCACTAGCTGCTGCATTTCCATTATCTACCTTTGCTCAAAGCGCCGAAGCGATAATTCGTCCGATTCCATACCCCTGGCCTCCAGTTAGAATCATTAATGTAACGCCCGGTAACCCGCTGGAACTGAATTCTTGCGGTAAACTTGAGGTCAAAGGTCGAGGTTGGGCCAGAATTGAAAATTTCAACGGAGGTGTTGAAATTGCAGTCAAAGGTAAACTAGCTGTTAAAAAGGAAGACCTTGGTTCAGTAAATATTAATGGCTTCAATCGTAAACACGTTAGAGGCAACTATATTGTCTACTCTGGTCGAGGAACAGCTGCCGGTAATGGTCAGGATCTAGATATCATTGTCTTTGGAAAGGCAAAGGTACAATCAAAAGGATGTGGTAGTACATATCTTAAAGGTCACTGGGGAGGTACATACCAACGCTTTTGGATAGCTTATCCAGAACCAAAACCAATCCCACTGCCACTTCCAATCGAACTTCAAGAATTGGGAGTAGAAGTTTTAGTTGACTAAAAAAACACTAACTTGGACAGGAAAAGAGCCTTAATCGGCTCTTTTCTTTTGTAGAGCCAGTCCATATAATAACGCTGATGGACAAAGCTGTTATCAAAACTACAAAACTGACAAAATTTTATGGAAAATCCCGAGGTGTTGAAAACCTTTCCCTTGAGGTAAATGAAGGTGAGGTTTTTGGCTTCTTAGGTCCAAATGGCGCTGGAAAATCAACCACAATCAAACTTCTCCTAAACTTTATTAACCCTTCGTCCGGTTCAGCGAGCATCTTTGGTTTTGATCCAACTAAGGAAAGCATCGAGATTCAGGAAAAAATTGGCTATCTGCCAGGTGAAATACATATGTATGAAGATCTTACTGGTAAAGACCATCTTAGGTTTCAAGCTCAGCTCCGTCCAAGCACCAGTTGGAAGTACGTGGAAGAGTTGAGCAAAAAATTGAAAGTTGACTTGAACAAAAAGATAAAATCACTTTCCCATGGAAATAAGCAAAAAGTTGCCCTTATTTCTGCCTTTATGCATAAGCCTGAATTGATAATTTTGGACGAACCCACAACTGGTCTTGACCCTCTTATTCAACAAGAGTTCTATAACTTAGTTGAAGAAGTTAACCGTTCCGGTACAACTTTTTTTATTTCCTCGCATATTCTCCCAGAAGTTGAGCGTATTTGTCACAGAGTGGCTATTATTAGAGAAGGACGATTAGTCGTAACCGAGGAAATTGTAAATTTAAAAAAAGGAGCCCTACGTCCACTTGAAGTAATTTTTTCCGAAAATATTACAAAAACAGACTTTCAAACTATTACTGGAATTAAAGACATTGAGGTAAACGGAAATATTCTACGCTGTAAAGTTGTCGGTTCTCTAGATACTTTTATAAAAAAGCTCGGAAATTACACTGTGGAGAGTATTATTACCCAGGAACCAGATTTGGAGCAAATTTTCCTTAAATTTTACAAGGGGGACAATTAGTATGCCTGTTATCTTAATCCAAGCGCTGAAGTTTCAAAAAAAGTCATTTATGTTTTGGACTATTGGTATTGTTTTGCTTATCGCTCTCTATATGGCTCTTTATCCCAGCATTAAAGAAAGTGCTGCCGAACTAAACGCTTATATGGAAAAAATGCCTGAGGCCCTTCGTAACGCCTTTATTGACGAAGAAACCAATTATGCTAGCCCGTTGGGGTATATCAGCAGTGAAATTTACACTCAAATGCTACCCCTTTTGTTTATTTTCTTTGCAATTGGTTTTGGAAGCAATGCTATTGCTGGTGAAGAGGAGAAGGGTACTCTGGATATCGTACTTTCCGCCCCAATTCGTAGAAGTCGTTTTATAATAGAAAAATTTCTAGCGTTGATCGTTTCATTGGGATTTTTATCCGTTCTGATTGTACTGTGTCTTTTCTTCGGGTCTAAATTTGTCGGAATAGATGTCACCGTAAATCAATTGACAAACGCTACGTTTAATCTCTTTCTTTTGAGTCTGAATTTTGGAGCGTTCGCCTTCTTTATCGGGTCCTTAACCGGTAGTAAAGGGTTATCAATTGGTTTAGCGACTGCGTTTGCTGTATTGTCTTTTTTTGTTAGTGCTTTTTATAAATTAGTTGATCAATTAGACAAAATTAAAGACTTCTCTCCTTTCTTTCACTATAGCGATCAAAGCGCCTTAATTCATGGCATTAATTGGGCAAGTGCTACACTGCTAATTTGGGCAATAATTGGTTTGTTTCTACTTAGTATTGCAGCTTTTTCAAAGAGAGATTTAAACGTTTAAAAAAGATTAGGAAAAATCATTAACAAAATTAATAACTCGCTTAACCTCACTATCTACCATCCCAAGAAAATTTGGTAAATTAACAGTTTCTCTGGCGACTTTTTCAGCCATAGGACAGCTTCCAGATTTATATCCAAGACGAGCTAAATGAACACTTTCAGGGTAAATCACACTGTTGTACCAGTTACCAAAATTAAGTTTGTTTTTATGAGCTTCCTGGAGAAGAATATGCGCCTTAGGATGGAGCCCAACTACCCGTAAATAAACCCCTAAATGTTTTGGTAAGAGTTTGATATCCTTATTTTTAATTTCGCGGAAATAGGTTTCGGCAATTTCTTTTCTGTGATTGTTGTATGAGTCAATTTTTGGAAACTCGTTCAAGACTATTTGCGCAAATATATTTGCCATTTGTGATGGGTACCAGTTTGGGCGTAACCCATCAAGCTCTTTTTTACTCGTGACAACATTGAATAAATCATATTGGTACAGTAATCTTATAAAATTCATTCCCCAATCCTTGGAACTAATTCTACGAAGTAAAATTCTCCACGAAAAATAATTAGCTAGTTCCTTTAAAATATTACGCTTACGGAGTGGTTTTAAGGTATGGGTCTCCTTGTCAATTTCAGATTCCAAGGCAGAGTCGTTTACCAAAAGTGCACCTCCTGTGAGGCCACTAATGACCTTCTCTCTCCCAAATGATAGTATTGCCAGATCTCCAAAAGTACCAAGTATTCGACCATCGACACCAGCTCCAAGACTGTGAGCGCAATCTTCAATCACTCGAAGTTTATGCCTGTCAGCGATTTTTAATATCTCTTTTATTTTTGCGGGGTTTCCAAATGTGTGTTGAACAATAATTACTTTCGCTCTTGAAGTGATCTTCCTCTCCAAGTCAGTCAAATCCATGTTTAAAGTAGACTCTTCAATATCAACATAAACGGGATTGGCTCCAGTCCAAAGGACTGGGTTGGGAACGCTATTGCAAGTGTAAGCCTGTACCAACACTTCGTCACCCTGACCAACACCTAAAACTTTTAACCCAAGATAAATAGCACTTCTACCTGAATTGACTAAATATACTTTGTTGCCAAACATTTCCTCTAGTTTATTTTTCAGCTCACCAGTAAATTGCCCAGTTTGTAAATTCGTTGGACGAATCAGGTTTGATATAAGTATTTTCGGGGTAGATGCTTGTTTTGACATTGTGATTGATAGGCAAGGAAAGAAATTACCGCTATCCCTAAATTAAAGAAACGAACTTTGGTGCCGGGAGAGGGACTCGAACCCTCAAGACTGTAAAGCCAACGGATTTTAAGTCCGTCGCGTATACCAATTCCGCCACCCCGGCACAACTATTAATTCCTACACTCGCCCAAAGCGAAGCAAATTATACTAAACGATTCGACTTCAATCAAGAAAGTCTGGAAAATATTAAATATATTATGGAAGAAGTTTTGAAGTGATTTTAGCTAGTCTTAAACCTACAACTAAAAGAATAAGAAAAATATACGCTTCTTCTGGTCCAGTTTGAGGTAAAGGCTGATTAGTTGTATTTGTGGTAGTGCCTAAAGACTTTTTCTCTTCTGTAGTTTTATTTGTTTCCGTCTGAGTTGTTGTCTTCTTTTCCGCCTCGTTAGTTTCTGTTTTTTTAGCTGTTTTAGTTTCTGGAGTTCCAGTTACAAGAGCAACCTGTTTATTTTCATCAGCTGCCAGATACAAAGTAACTTCTTTATTGTCTTCTAGGGAAAGCTTTTTGGAGGTAGACTTTGGATCAACTTCAACAATGGTTTCCCCTGTATCCTTTCTTTTGACAGTGTGATTCTTGTCGTCTTCGTTTTTGACTTTAAATTCCTCATCATTTTTAACAGTAAATTCTTTGATTTTGAAACTACCGTTTTTATCTATAGTTAGAGTTTTAATATTATCAGAATCACTTGGACGAAGAAATCGATAGGTTAAAACCCCACCACCGATAATAATTATTAGAATTAGGATTAAACTTGCGATTCTTGTACCCATCGCGACAAATCCTACAACACCTTATAGTGAATTGCAATAGTCTTTTTAAGTTTCTTCCATTTCTCGTGTTTTAGCTTCAAAAATGTTATACTAAGCATTCTTGCGGGTGTGGCGGAACGGCAGACGCGCTGGATTCAGGTTCCAGTATCAGCAATGATGTGGAGGTTCGACTCCTCTCACCCGCACCAATGTGTTAAAATAGGTTGCGTTTTTTGCGGACGTGGCGGAACTGGTATACGCGCATGCTTGAGGTGCATGTCCCGCAAGGGTTGGAGGTTCAAGTCCTCTCGTCCGCACCAGGGCGCTTAGCTCAGTTGGTTCAGAGCGTCTCGTTTACACCGAGAAGGTCAGAGGTTCGAGTCCTCTAGCGCCCACCATGATAAAATAACTACCGACAAGCCGGATTAGCTCAGTGGTAGAGCGCCTGCCTGAAGAGCAGGGCGTGCGTGGTTCGATTCCGCGATCCGGCACCATTAATAATCAAATATCGGGGTGTAGCTCAGCTGGCAGAGCGCGCGCTTTGGGAGCGTGAGGTCGCACGTTCAAATCGTGTCACCCCGACCAAATTTTGTGTTACTATTTTGAAATGGATTTTGGAAAACTTGCACTAGCACAAGCAAAAAAGCTACATGGAAAAATTTCGGTAATCTCAAAAATAAAACTAGAAAATAAAAATGATTTAGCTATAGCCTACACCCCTGGTGTCGCTGAAGTTTCAAAACAAATTGCTCAAAATCCAAAACTCGCTAGAACCTTGACTATTAAGGGAAGCTCTGTAGCCATTGTTTCGGACGGTAGCGCTGTGCTTGGATTGGGTGATATTGGCCCAGAAGCAGCTTTACCTGTCATGGAGGGTAAAGCTCTTTTATTTAAAGAGTTTGCGGGTATCGATGCTTACCCTATCGTTCTTAACACCAAAGATCCAGATGAAATAGTAAAAGTAATCAAAGCAATCTCTCCAGGTTTTGCCGGAATAAACCTGGAAGATATATCTGCACCAAGATGTTTTGAAATTGAAGAGAGATTACAAGATATTGGAATACCTGTTTTTCACGATGATCAACACGGTACTGCCATCGTTATCTATGCAGCATTAATTAATAGCCTTAAAGTGGTTAATAAAAAGATGTCTGAGGTAAAAATAGTTATTTCTGGCGCTGGGGCTGCGGGAATAGCAACAGCAAAGTTTTTAAAACCGAAGCACTTAGTGTTAATTGACTCCAGGGGACCAATACATAAAGGTCGCTCTGATCATAATATTTACAAACAACAAGTTACTCATCTGCCTCATTATCAAGACTGTGCGACTCTTGCAGAAGCATTTGGTGGCGCTGATGTGTTTATTGGTTTGTCCGGGAAAGGTATCTTATCAGAAAAAGAAATTGGATTTATGGCTAAAAGCCCAATCATCTTCGCCTTGTCAAATCCAACTCCTGAGATTTTACCGATAGATGCAAAAAAATCTGGTGCTGCCGTTGTAGCGACTGGAAGAAGTGATTTTCCAAATCAAATAAATAATGTTTTAGTATTTCCAGGAATTTTCCGAGGCGCCCTCGACATGGGGAGTAAAAAAATAACAGACTCTATGAAAATAAAGGCTGCCGAGACGCTTTCATCTATGGTTACAAATCCTACGGACAATAGAATTTTGCCCGTTCCTCTAGAAAAAGATGTCGCTTCTAGGATTGCAAAAGCGGTAAAATCTAACTAGATGAACGAAACTAACCCTTGGGAGCGCTCTCAGAAACAGTTAAAAAAAACAGCAGCAAGGCTAAATCTGAACCCCTTACTTTTAGCTTTGCTTTCAGAACACGCTAGGGATATCAAAGTCAGTTTACCAATTAAACTAGACAACGGCGATATCAAAATTTTCACTGGTTATCGTCTCCAACACAACAATTTACGCGGACCTTACAAAGGTGGTTTGCGTTACCACAGTGAGGTTTCAGATGACGAGGTTAAGGCTCTTTCCTTTTGGATGACAATGAAGAACGCTGTCATTGATGTGCCGTTTGGCGGTAGTAAAGGTGGTATTACTGTAAATCCTAAGGAGCTCTCTGAAAACGAGCTAGAAGCTCTTACACGGGCTTTTACCCAAGCAATTGCTGATGTTATTGGACCAGAAAAAGATATCCCAGCACCCGATGTAAACACCAATTCAAAAATCATGGGCTGGGTGGTTGATGAGTACTCAAAAATTGTTGGCTCTGATACAAAAGCTGTTGCTACCGGAAAATCCATTGAACTAGGTGGATCAGAAGGTAGAGCCGAAGCAACTGGTCTTGGCGGAGTGTATAGCTTGATCGCTAGTTTAAAAAAACTCTCAGTCTCCTATCAAGGTATGACTGTGGCTATACAAGGTTTTGGTAATGTTGGTAGGCACGCAGCAGAGTTTTTGATCAAAGAAGGTTTTAAAGTTGTCGCTTTATCTGACTCAAAAGGCGGTATTTATATTCCTGAAGGAATAGTTGATATTGTCGAAGTTGAAAAATTTAAGGAATCTAAAGGCTATTTGGCAGGATGTTATTGTATTGGGTCGGTTTGTGATATTAGCAACAAAGAAAAGGTTGGTGGACGCGATATAACAAATGAGGAATTAATCGAACTACCAGTAGATATTTTAGTCCCAGCGGCTTTGGAAAATGTAATAACTCATGAAAATGCTCCAAAAATAAAGGCTAAGTATATTTTGGAAATGGCCAACGGACCAACAACAATTGAAGCAGACGAGATATTAACTAAAAACTCTATTCAAGTAATTCCAGATATTCTTGCAAATAGTGGCGGGGTTGCTGTTAGTTATTTTGAATGGTATCAAAATTTGCATAATGAAAAATGGGATAAAGATATTGTTTTCGCAAAACTAAAAAACAAAATGGAAAAGTCTGTTGATGGCGTTTTTGAAATGTCAAAAAAGTATCAAACCACTTTACGAGAAGGAGCCTACTTACTTGCTCTCACGCGCTTAGAAAAAGCGTTTACTGAAAAATCTTAGTTTAAAAATCTGCTGAGCGCTTGTTTTCGAATAAACTCAACATATAACTATCAACTGGAGCAAAATTATCGGTTAAAACAGGTAAATTAGGCTCAACTTTAACTTTAACCTTAGAATCGAGATATTTCATTAGTATTGGGTTAATTACAGCTAAATTTGACTCAACTTTGGCATTAGTTCCAACTAAGATTATATTTTGAATTTGCTCTGTTTTATTTTTATCCTCCACAGCAAAAATAGACACATCTGAAAAAATTCTTTGATAAGTCTTTAAACTTGCTTGCAGAAACTTTGAGTTTTTTCCTTCGAGTGAAGCAATTACATTGGTCACAAGCAAACCATTTTTGCTGAGTCTACTTTTAACTGATTGCAAAAATTCCAAGGTCGTTAATTGAAACGGCACAGTTAATGAGTTGAAGGCGTCCAGGAAAACTACGTCATAAATAGTCTGTGTTCGGTTAACGAATATACGACCATCTTCGTGAAAAATATTAAGGTTTTTGTGGTTCCCTAAGGAAAAAAAGTTTCTGGAAACCTCAGTCACACCCGGATCTATATCGACTACATCCATAATTCCTCGGTGGTTTGTAGCTAAATAATGCCTTGGATAGGCGTAGACTCCAGCACCGATCATCAACGCTTTTGTAGCATCAGGCTTAAAAAATTGATAGATATCAAAATACTTTAGATAATCGAAAACTAAATCGTCCTTACCCTTATAAACTGCTCCTTGGGTACCAAAAGGATCTGTTCTTAAAACTCTCACATTTTCATTACCAAAACTAGAATCTAGAACTTTAAGTGTTTGGTAAGGAGTATCCTTCCAAACAAGGTATTTCTCGGGTAAGTTTTTGCCTGAAAAACCAAAAGCAAATCCCAAACACAACAAGGCAAGAAAAACGTAAACTTTTTTTACGACTGGGAAAACTGCGATAAAAGCAGTAATTACCAGAATAGCTGATTCTATTAGCAAAATTTGACTGTTACTAAAGTAGCTGATTAACACAAAGCCTGCTAAAAAGGTTCCAAAAATACTTCCAACTGTTGAAATAGCGTATAAATTGCCAACTGTCTTACCAGAGCCGGCAACACTCTTCATTTTCAACCGAACTATGTAAGGTGAAACCATGGCTAAAAGAGTGCTAGGAGCAGAGAAAAGTACGATACCAGCTAAAACCGAACCGAAGCGTAAATCAACGATATTTTTGGAAAAAAAATCAAGTAGTGGGTACTGTAGTCTCGAAACAAGAAAAATCAAAACCGCTCCAGAAAATATTATGAGAGCTAGTGTTTGATAACTTGGCTTTTTATCGGCAAGCCTTCCACCGAAATAGTATCCGAGTGATAAGCTTGCCAGAATTACCCCAATCAAACTCGTCCAAACATAGATCGAAGTACCGAGAAAAGGAGCCAAAAGTCTTGATCCTACAAGCTCCAAAACCATGATCGACATTCCAACCAGGAAAACAATGATTTCTTCTTTGAATTTCACAAGAAATAGTTTAACTTATTTCACAAATAATTTTTACTAAAAAGATAACACTGGCATCAACGTGGCTAAATTGATATAATCGGCTAGCTTTGCCAGATCGTCTGTCCCGATTTATCGGGATTGGATGCGAAGCATCTGCATGGTAGGCTTCCACCGAAGGTGGACAAGAGTCTAAAATCGATTAAAGGGTAATGATCTAAGAAACATTATTGCCAGATCGTCTAATGGTAGGACTCGGGAATTTGGATCCCGCTATCTAGGTTCGAATCCTAGTCTGGCAGCCAGAAAGTTAAGTTAACTATATTTCTTCTTTGACTCTGTGAAAGATTTTTTAACAAGTTTTTCCAAAACCTCCAGATTCACATCAGATAGTTTGTTGATATATAGACAAGCTTTGGTGGTTTTATACTTCCCAAGTAACTTCAAAAGATCCTTGTAGTTATCTAGTCCGTCCATGATATATAAAGTTAGACTCTGTTTTCTCGGTGAAAAGGCTGCGAGCGGCCAATCACCTTCTTGGCTACTTCTTTCGGATTTAAAGTGATACACTCCAAACCCAATAATACTAGGCCCCCACATCCTAGGTTTTTCGCCTGTGATTCTTGAAAACATTTCTAAGAGGATGAAACTATCTGTTCTTTTAGTTTCACCTGCTAGAGAATTTATGAAATCTGTAACACTTTCGTCAGTAACTTTTGTTTTGATTTCGCTCATAAAAATATTATAGTAGAGGTTACTTAAAAAAAGGAGGTGATATTTTTATGACATATACATTTACTTGTGATCAGGGGCACGAGCCTCAAGTTTTTACAGTCGATGCTGAAAATGATGATGAAGCTGTGGAAAAAATCGCTGAGGCAACAAAGACCCACGTTGGAGAAAGTCACCCTGAAATGGCTTCAGTTTCTCCTGAAGAAGCTATGAACATGATCAGAAACAAAATGGTTAAAGCTGAGTAAAAAATTTTGCTTTTAAAAGAAAAGCCCTGAAAGTTCGGGGTTTTTCTATTTTAAGTGCGGAAAGAAGAGGACTATTCCAACAATTACCGAGAATATCGCCATCAAAAGTACTGCCGCTGCCGCTACATCTTTCGCAATTTTCGCATCTGGCAGCAGTTGCTCTTTAACTGCAAGATCAACAACCACTTCAACAACGGTGTTCAAAATTTCAACGGTTAAAACTAGAGCAATTGTGATTATGAGAATTAACCATTCGATTCGAGAGAATTGGAAGTAAATTGCTCCAAGAGTTGCAATTAACCCAATAAATAATTGAATTTGAAAGTTTGTCTGTGTGCTAAAGGTATGCAAGAGCCCTGAAAAGGCAAATTTAAAGCTTTTTATCCGGTTTTTTGTCATTGATTTGGTGTCATCCTTGGGATATTTAATATCGATCGAACTTCTTTAACTAGACGATCTCCCGAAGTTGGAAACTTTGAGATAGCCTTTGTGGCTCCAGTTTCGATATATTCACTCATATTTTCCCCTAACGCTTGTTCTGTAAGCGCTAAGATAGGTACTGAAGAAATCTTAACTCTTGGCATTTGCCGAACTTTAATGATAAACCAAAGTGTTTCTTCACGAGGTAAAAATACAACAGTTGCTGGGAAAAATTCATCAGACAAACGATCTAGCCCGTCTTTTGCACTAGTTTCTAGAATAGTATCAAATCCACTGGCCGAAAGTACTGCTTGATACATTTCCTTCAGCGAATCGTCAGAGCCAACTAAAAGAATTTTTGCCATTTTTAAGAAAAAACTCTCCTACCGGCCAGAGCTAGAGATTGCAAAAAAGTTATAAATTTTTAGACTCTTCCAGTAGACTTTTGCCAACTATAACAAATACGAATTTGTCAAGCAAGCAAGACTTGCTTTACAATGAAACAAACCAATGATCGAACTTATTATCGGAGTTTACACTAGTTTTTTATATCAGCCGATTTACAACTTAGTCGTTTTTCTTTCCGTACTATCCCCTGACCAAAATCTTGGCTGGGCGATCATACTACTTGCTCTGATAGTACGAATTATCTTCTTCCCATTAACGCTTAAGGGGTATCAAACCGATGTAAAGCTTGAGGAAGCTTCAGCACAAATAAAGCAGATTGAGAATGATATCAACCTTGACTCAAAAACTAAAAGAACAAAAATTACAGAAATCATACGTACCAAAGGCATCAACCCAATATCGGAGATTATTTCTCTTTTTGGTCAATTGTTGTTTCTGGCAGTGCTTTATCAAATCGTTCAACAAGGACTTCATCCACCCTATGATGACGTTTACCGCTTTGTCCCAAAACCCAGCGATATTCAGACAATTTTTTACGGAATGGATATTTCTAAAACTGGAAATTTTTTGCTAAGCGCAGTTGCGGCACTTATTCTTTTTGCTGAACAGCTTTGGGAGTACGAAGCTAAGAAAAATATCCCCGAAGCAACCTTTTCAGGTCGCTGGTATCCCTTGCTTTTGCCAATTGCGACTTTTATACTATTGTTGTTGCTTCCAGCAACCAAGGCAGTCTTCCTCGCAGTTTCGATTTTGTTTTCAATTGGTGTCAGGCTTATGTATACTTTAGGAAGATTAGGAAGAAATAAAAATGTTTGATAAACTTGTGGTCGGGTTTTTTGTAGACGAAGTCGCTGGTGGTTTTTTTGTTGATGTACCACCAGGTCAAATCGCCTGTGTTTATGATCGTCTCCGTGGAGTATTAAAGCATACTTGGGGACCAGGTCTTCATTTCAAACTTCCGTTTTTACAAAAAGCGAAACTTTTTAACGCCCAAACCCTCGAATACGGAATCCGTAACGGCTTTAATGCTGAGGAAAATCGCGAGATACTAGGTGATGATCCGATCAGTGCAACAACTGCTGATCAAGTTAACATCAAAGTTTTGGGAACAATTCTGGTGCGAATCAATAAGGATCAAGTTGTCAGTCTTTGGGAAAACATTGGGGAAGGTTTTGTGTCAAAAATTGTTCGTCCAGTTTCTCGGAGTCGAATTCGCACTGCTCTTTCTGAGTTCACCATGCAGCAACTAAATTCTACAGCTCGACATGAGGCAGAAAGAAGAATCAAGGAACAAATTGAGATGGAGTTTGCTCCAAAAGGCTTAATTGTCGAAGGGGTACTACTTTCCGAAATTTCACTTAGTAATCAACCTCCACAATAAAAAGATCTTCCTAACATTTGAATTCAAATGTTAGTTTTGCTATACTGATTTCGTTTTCAAACTAGTTAAAAAAAGCCACAGTTAACTAGATAATCGATTTTGCGGGATTCGTATAGTGGCTAGTATGCCACCCTTCCAAGGTGGAGGCGAGGGTTCGATTCCCTTATCCCGCTCCAAAAACCCCAAAAAACTGGTTTTTTGAACTTAAATCTGCTAAAATGCTCATCACTGCGCCTGTAGCTCAGTGGATAGAGCACTAGTCTTCGGAACTAGGTGTCGGGGGTTCGAATCCCTCCAGGCGCGCCAAATACTTTATGGGGAAGTTAGCTCAGTTGGTAGAGCACTAGTTTGTGGAACTAGTCGTCACGGGTTCGAGTCCCGTACTTCCCCCCATATAATAACTTAGCAGTCTATTGACAATGGTGCTAAAGTTGGGTAAGATAAATTCTCAATTTTAAAAAAATGAAAATTATGGATCGCAAAATTTTACCTCTTATTCCAGTTCGAGATGTAGTGATTTTCCCTAATAGTTTGGCTCATATCTCACTAAAACGTGAACAATCCGTCGCTGCTTTGGAAGAGTCCTTGCACTTAGATAAAGAGGTTTTTTTGACGATGCAAAAAAACAAAGATGTTGATAACCCTAAGACCAATGATTTGTATCTTGTTGGTACTATTGCAAAAATTGAGCAGACCCAAAGGCTTCCCGACGGAATTATAAATATTGTCGTTAAAGGCTTGAACAAAGCCAAAGTAAAGACTTTCGTTCAAGAGTCTCCTTTTTTTCGTGTCGATGCAGAGGAAATTGAAGAAGGAACTTTTTCGCTTGAAGATAGTCTACCTCAATTAAAAACGCTTGTGGAACAATTTAGACGTTTGATTACCTTAGGAAAACCTATTTCTTTGGAAGTTTTACCTAACCTGAACGATTTTTCTAACCCGAATCAAATTGTCGATATTATGATCTCGAACTTAGATATTAAATCAAGTCAAAAACAAGCTTTGCTGGAAGAAAATAATTTAAAAAAACGGTTGAAAGTGGTTGCATCATATGTCTCCGGGGAACTTTCGATTCTAAACACAGCTCGCAAGATTCAAGATCAAACAGCCGAAGAGATTGGCAAAAATGCCAAAGAGGCTTTTTTGCGAGAACAACTTAGAACCATAGAAAAGGAGTTAGGAGTTAAGGAAGAAAAAGAAGAGTTTGTTGAAATAGAGAAAAAAATAAGAGCAGCGAAGATGCCAACAGATGTTGAGGCCAAAGCTTTTAAGGAATTGGAACGGTTAAAGCGAATTCCAGCTTTCTCGCCTGAGGTGTCTTATATTAGAACTTATCTCGAGTTGATGACGGATCTACCTTGGAGTAAAAAATCTACGGGTGACTTGGATGTGAAAAAAGCCGAAAAGATTTTAAACGAGGATCACTACGGTCTTAAGAAAGTCAAAGAAAGAATTTTGGAGTACCTGGCAGTAAAAAAATTAACAGGAAAAATGCGCGGGCCAATACTCTGTTTCGCGGGACCTCCCGGAGTGGGTAAAACCTCGATTGGAAGGTCAATTGCTAGAGCGATGAATCGTAAATTTGTTAAGGTTTCGCTTGGAGGGGTGCGCGATGAGGCGGAAATTCGAGGGCACAGAAGAACTTATGTTGGAGCTTTGCCTGGAAGAATTATTCAAGGAATTAAAGATGCTGAGACCAATAACCCAGTATTCATGCTAGATGAGATTGACAAACTAGGTTTTGACTTTCGGGGTGATCCATCTTCTGCACTTTTGGAAGCCTTAGATCCTGAGCAAAACCGTGAATTTTCAGATCATTATTTAGAAGCACCGTTTGATCTTTCAGATGTGGTTTTTATCACAACAGCCAATCTGCTTGAAAATATCCCACCGGCTTTAAGAGATCGAATGGAAGTTATTGACTTTCCAGGCTACACCGAAGAAGAAAAACTCAAAATTGCAAATGACTTTTTGTTGCCAAAGCAGCTTGAAAATCATGGACTAACGAACAAAAACTTAAAGTTTAACGATAGTTCCTTAGCAAAAGTTATCGCCAAATATACTCGAGAGGCTGGTGTTAGAAATCTAGAAAGAGAGCTTTCAACCATTTGCCGTAAAGTTGCCCGGGAAATCGCGGAAAACCAGATTAAAAGTACAACTGTCAAGGAAATGGACGTAAATAAATATCTTGGACCGGAAAAATTTGAGCCTTGGTCTGTTGGAAAAACTGATGAAACTGGTGTTTCTACCGGCCTTGCCTGGACTGAAGCTGGAGGTGAGGTACTGTCAATTGAAACAACATTAATGCCGGGTAAAGGTAGTTTGATTTTGACTGGTCACCTTGGTGATGTAATGAAAGAATCAGCTCAAGCAGCTCTTTCCTACGTACGGTCTCGATTAGCTGAAAATGGTATAAGAGAAAACGTTATCGGCAAATCTGATATTCATCTTCACGTTCCTTCCGGCGCAATTCCAAAAGACGGCCCAAGTGCAGGTACGGCTATGGCCACATCACTGATGTCGGCAATTACGAAACTTTCTGTGAGAAAAGACGTCGGAATGACCGGTGAAATTACTTTACGCGGAAAAGTCCTAGAGATCGGTGGAGTAAAAGAAAAGGTCTTAGCGGCCCACAGAGCTGGTTTGAAGACTGTAATTTTACCAAAACGAAATGCTAAAGATCTTGAGGAGATCCCTGCGAAGACAAAATCAGAGCTTAAGTTTGTTTTTGTTGATGACATGGATGAGGTTTTGAAAACTGCTTTGATCAATTTCCCAATGAAGTTAAGTAAAACTCCTGATTCAGAATCTCTGAGTACTGGTGTCGCTGCAGCATAACTTGCTCTCAATCATCATACTTACCCCTAGCCTTTATTAGCCTAATAAAATCAAGCTTTGATTCTTCTGGTAAATGAGTTGGGATTTGCTCATGCTTATCCACCTTATCGGGTTTTGAAGTGTGGTGTTCGCTGTTTTTCAGGGCATAAAAAAACTCGCCTGCTGTAGCGAGTAAAAAAATCAAATAGAGGCCGGCTAAGGCCGTTTCTTTAGGTCTGTACCGTTTGCCTTCAGAACTGTACATCACTAATTATATACCATAACCTGTAGTAATTGTCAACCTGTTATCGATTTTTAGTTAGTTTTCAACCGGCCAAAAAGCCGAGATTGATTTTAATTTTTGAAGTAAACCTCTTTTCTCTGCCTCAAAAGCAATCTGTTCTGATATCAGTGTCCCTTTCACCGCAATAGTTTCTTTTCCGTCAACCAAATCTTCGTTCATAAATTTTCCAACAAGACTATTGCTTAATTCTTCAATTTGCTTGGGGGTCAAATGTAACTCAGCTGGTTTCGTTTTTGTCCTTAGGATTTTAATCCTCTCAATTTGATGGGTTAGAATTACTCGTAAATTTCCTTTGTAGTTAACTACCAAAAGTAAAACCGTTGCTATAACAATTATAAAGACAATTATTAAACTAGGAATTTGGTTTATTAGTGAACCTATAGAATCTATCATAGAGTTTAATATTCTCTATTATCTCACTAAAAGTCAAAAATACGGTACTGGTGATTAATTTTGCGCGGTTAAGTTGCGGTTGCTTTAACTGGTAGCTCAACATAGAAAGTTGAACCAAAACCAAGCTTTGTATCAAACCAAATTTTGCCTTGATGTGATTCAATTATAAGTTTAGTTAGATACAAACCCAACCCAATCCCCTCATAATTGTAAGTTAGTGTTTCGGTAGCTCGGTGAAATTTCTTAAAAATCAGATCTTTTTCCTCATTTGCAATACCTATACCAGTGTCGCTGATTGAAATAAGAATTTTATTTTTTGCTTTTTCAAGTTTTACAATAACTTTTCCACCGACCTTATTAAATTTGATTGCATTATCAATCAATCCAGAAAAAGCTTGTTGTAATTTTTGCGGGTCTGCCTCAATTTTTATAGTCTCAGTTTGTGGTAATTCCATCAAAAATATCAACTTTTTTTCAGCAACTGAAGCGGAAAAACTTCTCACTGCTTTATGTAAAATCTCCGATAGGTCTATTTTTTCTTTATATAGGGGTTTACTACCTTTTTCTAAAGCAACTAGGTTCAACAACGATTCTGTAGTTTCCTCCAAAACTTTTGTGTTTTGAGAAAGATTGGTTAAACTTTGACGTTCTTGTGCACCCAAATTTTTAGATTCCAATAATTGTTCGGTGTAACCTTTTATTATTGTCAGTGGGGTGCGTAAATTGTGAGAAGCCAAGATGATAAATTCGTCTTTTAGTTTGTCTAGTTGTTTCAAATCCTCGATATTTTTCTTCAATTTTTCAGTCATTTGATTTAAAGAGTTTGCTAAATCTCCTAGTTCATCCCTAGAGTCCAATTTAATTACTTTGGAAAAATTTCCATGACTTATTTCTTTCGCTGAAAGAACAATCTTTCCAAGAGGCGCTAATATTGATCTATGAACTACTAATGAAGTCGATCCAACAGCAACTAAGAAAGCGACAAGGGCAATTAGCAAGGTAACTAAAATACTTTGATTAGTTGCTTCAAATACGGATTCGTAGGAAATAAAATAACGAAGCGAAAATGGTTTAGAACCGAAATCGTCAAAATAAGGTTCGATTATTTGGCTAGTGTTTCCATCTAAATCTTTTATTTCTGAGGTTTCATTAGTACTGATCAAGTTTACAATTGTTGGGTCGGTAACTTTTTCGGCTGAAGGTGTTTTAGTTGGAGAGTCTATATCAAAAGTGTCAAATAAAATTGCTCCTCCAGACCCGATAATTTGAATTCTAGTGATATCTTTGTTTGAAGCTGAAATATCTTGTATATCTTCTCTAAATTTTAAATATCCCGAATCAAAGAAATTATTATAAGAGAACCCAATTGGAATTACAGACAATTTACTAAAAGCTCTAGCTCGTTCAAGTAGTGATTTTTTTGCAGTCTCCAAACTCCCGAAAATTAAAATCAATGAGGAAAGGCTAAAAATGACTATCAAAATTAAAGCTGATAGTAAAGGGATCTTTATTTTAAGTGAGTGAAATGGTTTTTGGGTTTCTTTAGTTAAACCAGGAGGCATTATCAATTGGAAACTACAATTTTTTCTCGCCCAGAAAGTTCAACTCCAAAAATAAACCCAAGGGGTGCAGGTTTAAACCCGACTTCATCCCTGATCGGATATGTTGCAATACGCGCAGAAAGAGGGATGACAGGTAACTCTTCCATAACTAATTTTTGTATCTTCTTTGTTTTCTCTACTCTTTCTTTTGTATCAAAGGTCATAGCAGCCTCATCCAGTAGTTTATCTAATTCACTATTTGAATAACCTCTAAAATTGTTAAACCCATTGCCTTTCTTGTCTGACGTATGAACAAAACTATTAATTAAATCAAAAGCATCAAGGGTATCGGGGACGTAAGACATATAATAAAATGATGAGTCTGCATTCTTACCAGCAATTTTGTCAAAAAAATCATTAAAATTAACAATTGGATTTAAGTTTACCGTAATTCCAATTTCAGCCAGTTGATCCTTTAAGATTTCGCAAAAATCTTTTGCAGATGCGCTAAAATCCAAGGTAACTGTAAATCCAGCCGGAAATCCAGCTTCGGCAAGTAATTTTTTGGCTTGTTCTCGATCCAATGTTGGTCGAGAAAGAGTGCTATCAAAGCCAACCAAATCAGAATTTCCAATTTGAGTGATTGCACTACCCTGCCGATCCGATTTCTTTAGAATATCTGGAATATCTAAGGTCAGCATGATTGCTTTCCTAACTTTAGAGTTAAGAAATGGATTCTGTTCTTTATCTACATATTTTGTTTTGGCATTGGTAAAATCAAAAGCAAGCAGATTAATATCCCCAATCCTAGCAGATACTAATCGAATACCTTTTTCAGTTAAAACCCCGGCTGAAGTTCGATCTTGAATTACTCCGATATCAACTTCGTTTTTTGATAAACCGTCAATTAACGCTTTGTCGTCAGCATACGCTTTGTATCTTAAATTTTTAACCTTAGGAGCACCTCCCCAATAACCGGTGTTGGCTTTCAGCATAGGTTCCTTACGATCAACAGAGTCCCACTGATATGGTCCTGTGCCAACAGCTTTTTCGATACCATCTCTCTTTACCTGATCTTCAGAGAGAATCATTACCCAAACTAGCCAATGAAGTAAGGTTGCATCAGGGTTTTGAGTTTTAATATCTAGCGTCAAATCGTCAACGATAGTAACGGAATCAACTCTTACAGCAATAAAATTGTTTACCCAATCTTCATTTTTCTTAGCTTCCTCGATCGTATACTTTACATCCTTCGCCGTTAAACGATCACCGGAGTGAAACAAAACATTTTTCCTCAAATTTATTCTCCAAGTAGTGGCGTCTGGATTTGACCAGCTTTCGGCTAAACCTGGACTAACTCTACCACCCCTGATTATAGTTAACCCTTCATAAACATTACTGTTCATTGACAACGAATCGACATCAAAAACTATTGATGGGTAAGTACCGCCTGATCCATCAAGTACTGCAATAGACACCTGCTCTTTAGCTAAACCTTCTCTGTACTCAGAGGCTTGAGTTTTTGTATCCTTAATTACAGTTTGCGCCAGGAAGTAACCCCCGACTAAAACAATAACAGCTAAAGCAACTGCTCCAATAATTAAAGGTTTTTTTGATTTGGGTTTTTCTTGTATAGGTTGAGCAGGTTGTGGATCCATTTTTTT
>JANWIZ010000029.1 GCA_025449635.1 Patescibacteria group bacterium | reverse complement strand
CTGTATGCCTTGCCTCTTTCAATTTCCAACTTTGCTGCAATGTTTCCAACTGACAGCGGCCCTACTTGTAGTAATCCTATGTATATTTTAGAATCGATTTCTTCTAGGTCAAAATGTTTTAGCATTATGATTAGTTCGTCTTTGTCCTGCAAATTACAAATCTGAATTGTAAATCTAGTATATTAGTTTGTAGGGTGTGAAATATTTTGTTGCTGTGCTTGCATCTGTGAAATTATGCTGGAATTGGACTGATTCCATCTTTTACTAAATTGATTGATTCTAGCAGACCATCTATTCCCTTTGTATTATTTTCATCAACCACATTAAAGTGGCCAAGTTTTCTTTGCGGTTTTGATTCTTCTTTGCCGTACATCTTGAGATAAATATTATCGAGTTTTATTTCAGGCATTTTGTATTTTCCTTGAAAGTTGTCTGGACCCAAAATGTTGTACATGATTGTTGGATGAACAAGTGTAGTGTCTCCAAGCTCAAGGCCAATTATTGCGCGTAGATGTTGTTCAAACTGCGATGTCTTGCTTGATTGCAAAGTATGGTGCCCAGAATTATGAACGCGTGGAGCGATTTCATTTATTAAAATTTCATCTCGTTCAGTTACAAACATCTCTATTCCGAATACTCCTGCACCATGTAGTACTCGCATTGTTTCTTCTGCTATTTTTTCTGCTTCCAATGCTATTTTTTTTGTTACTCTTGCAGGCGCAATTGTCATTTTCAAAATGTTATTTTCGTGAATGTTTTCAACAATCGGATATGTTGCAATTTGACCTTTGGTGTTTCTTGCAGCAATCACAGAAACTTCCATTTTAAAATCAACAAATTTTTCAAGCATGAGCGGCTTTCCAGAAAACTGATTGAATGCCTGCTCAACATCGTTTTCAGATTTTATTTTAAAATTTCCACGCCCGTCATACGCGTCTCTTCTTGCCTTAAGTAGTGCTGGATATCCAAAGTCGGATATTTTTCTTTTAAGATCGTCAAGTGATGTTATCTCGACAAAATCTGTAACTGGGATATCGTTGTCTCTGAGAAATGATTTTTGTAAAAACTTGTCTTGAATTATTCTTAGAGTTTCAGGAGCTGGATTGATTGTGGTTTTTGATTCTGCTGTTTTTAGGACTGCACTGTCACCGGATTCTATTTCATATGTTAGGATATTCACCTTTGAGGCAATCTCTAAAATTGCATTTTTATCCTTAAAATCCCCCACAATTTGCTTTGCACCAATTTGCGCCGCAGAACAGTTTGGCGTAGGATCAAGTACTATTACATCTGATATGTGTTCAGGCATTTTCTTTGCAGCCTCTGTTAACATCATTCCAAGCTGACCGCCGCCAATTATGCCCAAAATTTGCTTCAATATTACATCAAATATGTCTTGGACTAAAAATAGGTAAGCATCTGTTTTTTTATAATGTATACCCAATATTAAACCTAAAAATACTCTTTTTTTAAAATTCGTTAATCTACAAAAAGTAGACTCTGCTTTTTACTATCACCCCATTCGTGAAAAAATCTTAATGAGAATTGATTTGGCTGTGAATGATTTAGTGTTTCATCAAATGACCTGTTTTTATTCGAAATGACTCCTAGTTTCCCATAAAAAACTAATAAATCATGAATTATTTTCGTATTTTTATCATTATGGATAGTTTGTGCAATGCTGACAAACTTGTTGATTATATCTGGGGTGGATGATGTGTGAGTGATAGTGATTGAAAATACGTTCAAAGATGGTACTGATTTTTGTTATAATGACAGCATGTTACGTGATAGGGGCATTCATCTCAATTGAAATAATCAGTGAACAATTCACGGATACCGTCGGAGCTTATTCTGTACAAGTAACAAAAACAACGCTTACCAGCATTTATGGCAGGATTGATGATAAAATTGATGACCTGTCATCGTTAACAATTGACAGTGACGTGCTGAATTCTGTAAATACATCAAACTTTAATTTTGGCAAAATTGAAAACCGTGACGAATACATAAGCAAAATAGATTCCGATTGGAAGGCAAAAAAGAATCCAGAATTTGTCTCAGATATTTTATCTAATTCCTTGTCGTTGTACTTGAAAAAGAAACAAAAACAAATTGGTGATGATGATGATCGTCGAATTTATTCAGAAATTTTTATTACAAATCAGTATGGGGTCACAATTGGCTCAACTGGCAGAACCAGCGATTATTTACAAAGCGATGAGGAATGGTATCAGAATACTCTGATAGAAAAAGATCGTGCGTGGATTGGTAAACCCGAATACGATGAAAGCTCCAAATCGTATTCAATCGATGTAGGAGTAAGAATCACGGATGACGTGGGCAACTTTCTTGGAGTAATAAAAGGTGTTTATGATCTTAAATCCATTAAAGATGAATTAGACACACTTCAAAACAACATTCCGTATCGTAACACTCTCTATCTGGTAGATGAGAATGGTTATTCCATTCTTAGTACAATCAGTGAGACCGAGCCGCTACCTGAAAATGATTTGAATCTCAAAGAATTTGGAACAAATCTTTCAGACCTAGAACCAGTAAAACAAGCATTAGTAAAAGATTCTGGATTTTTAATGTGGTCTGATAACCGGTTTACCACATATTCGGTTGTACCTGAATCCAAGTACGACGAAAAGCTAGGTTGGTCACTATTACAAGATTTGGACAGAAATGATGTGTTTGCACCGCTGACGAATCTAAATAATTCCATTATGGTCGTAGGTATACTAGTTGTCACGTTGTCTGCAGTCATGGGGATTTATTTCTCAAGGACCATCTCAAAACCACTTGAATTGTTGCACTTGGCAACTGATGATCTGAGTAAAGGTAATCTTGACCATCAAATCCCAGTACAATCAAACGACGAATTGGGCAAGTTGGCTGAATCATTTAACATGATGATCAGAGACGTGAAAAAAAAATTAGACTTGGAAAAAGAACTGATTAAGACTCAAGAAAGAAACAAAGAAGAAAAATTCAGTGTTATTGGCGAACTTGCATCAAGAATTGCTCATGATCTTAGGAATCCCCTGTCCACCATTCGTAATTGTTGCGAATTGTTGTCGCAATTACAAGTGAATCAAGATGAAAAATCAAAAAGATACATCTCATTAATGAATAGATCAATAAACAGAATGACTAGCCAAATAGATGGCGTTTTAAACTATGTAAGAACGACCCCTCTTTCAAAGACTAAAGAATCTTGTTTAGATATGATAAAATTTGTTATTGAATCAAATCCAATATCTGAGAACATCAGGGTGTCTCTTCCAAAAAATGATGCGATAGTTCTCTGCGATTCCCAAAAAATTGAAGTTGTATTTACAAATATTTTTAGAAATGCAATACAGGTGTTAGGTGATGCTCCGGGAACAATTAAGATTGACATCTTAGAACATGCCGGCTTTGTCATGATTGAGTTTGAAGATTCGGGATCTGGAATTTCTGAACAGAACTTGGAAAAAGTTTTCGAGCCGCTTTTTACCACAAAGCAAGAAGGAACCGGACTAGGACTATCAAGTTGCAAAAACATCGTAGAGCAACACGGTGGAAAGATAGATGTAAAATTAAACCCGACTAGATTCCAAGTTTATTTACCGTCACTGATAACATGAGTTTTTCATTTGCTATTGCGGTGTTTTCTGGAAAGAATTGTGCCAACAACTCTGTTATTTTGATTTGAAGCGGTAATTTTTCAGATATTGTTAAAAACATCACTTGCTTTTGAGAATCATGATTCCAAAAAAACCACTGGTTGGAATAATCATGGGCTCAAGCTCTGATAGCAAGGTAATGCACAACGCTGCAAAAATCCTAGACGACTTTGGGATTTTACACGAAGATCAAATCATATCTGCACATCGAACTCCGACAAGACTCGAAGAGTACGCAAAGCATGCCGAGAAAAACGGATTTAAAATAATAATTGCGGGTGCTGGTGGCTCTGCACATCTGCCAGGAATGGTCGCATCCCATACCATAATTCCAGTAATTGCAGTACCAATAATGGTGTATAATGACAAGTCGGAGAAAAAACAGGACCGATTCAAGTTTTCAGCGTTTGGCGGAATGGATTCACTCTTGTCAATAGTTGAAATGCCAAATGGGTCACCAGTCGCTACAGTTGGCATTAACAAGGCTGCAAATGCCGGATTGTACGCAGTAAAAATTCTTGCAAATGAATTTACTGAATTGCAAAAGAAACTAAAAACATTCAAGCAAAAACAACATCAATCAGTACTTGACGAATCAGACGAGATGAAAAAAACAGGTCTTGTCAAGTTTGTGCAAAAGAAATTCAAATAATTCTATGTTAGTATTTTGAATTGAATGTTCTTTGACTTTAGGTGTGCAACTAGCTTTTGTGCGTGCTCTTTTCCTTCCATTTCAAGACTAAGCGTTACGCCTGCGGTTCCAGCATCAATGTTTGAGCTCAATCTGTCATGAACTACCTCTACAATGTTTACACTTAGTGAGGCTATCTCGTCTACCACCTCTTTTAGCGCACCTGGTTTGTCTTTTAGCAAAATGAAAATCTTGACCAGTCTGCTCATTGCGGTGAGTCCCTTTGCTACTATCTGCCCCAAAAGATACATGTCGACATTTCCGCCACCTAAAATTGGGACAACTTTTTTGCCCTGTGTAGGTTTTGCATTAAGAAGATATGCCAGTGTAACCGCACCTGCTGGTTCTACTACCATCTTTGCACGCTCCATTAGCAAAAACATCGTCTTGACTATCTGAGTGTCATCGACAAGAACAATGTCGTCAATTAACTCATTAATTATTTTAAATGTCAATTTTCCTGGCATCTTTACAGATATTCCGTCTGCAATTGTTCTCTCGCCTTTTACTGCCTGCAGTCTTCCAACTTTCACCGAGTTCTTCATTGCCGGAAATGCTTTTGATTCAACACCGATTACTTTGATTTTTGGGTTTTTTGTCTTAACTGCAAGTAGCACACCTGCTGCTAGTCCACCACCGCCTATTGGAACATAGATTTCATCTACGTCTGGCAGGTCTTCTAAAATCTCTAGCCCTATTGCACCGTTTGCCGCAATTATT